>CAYXAK010000199.1:0-2502 GCA_964462585.1 uncultured Halanaerobiaceae bacterium | reverse complement strand
ACCGCTGTCTGGGCTGCAATACCTGTACAAGATCATGCCCTCAGGATCTGGAGGTAATGAACTATATGAATTCTGCCATCCGCGGGGATATTGCCCGGGTCGCCAACCTATCCTTTGACTGCATCATGTGCGGACTCTGTGCCTCGCGCTGTCCGGCAGAGCTTGTACAGCATAATGTTGGCATTCTGGCCCGGCGACTGTACGGCAAATACATGCTGCCCGAGGCTGACCATCTGCAAAAGAGGCTGGAGGAGATCGAAGAGGGTGTGAGAGAAAAACAGGTTGAACAGCTGATGAAAAAAAGCAGAGATGAACTCAAGCGACTTTACAACAGCCGGTATATAGAAGAGGAAGAATAGCTTAAAAGCATGGAATCAGAGCAGAAATATAAAGGGGTGAATCTCGATGTCATATCCTGAAGATATGCAGGCCAGCATCAAAAAGGTGGAAAAGACCCGCAGGGAGAGAATGGAGAGCGATGATTTTCCCATGCTCTCACCTGAGGAAAAGGAAGATCTGCTGCAGAAATATCACCCGGATTATCGCGACGATGCCTTTCGCCAGCTCAAGATCGGAGCCAACAGCGGTGACAGTCTGCCCCATGAGGTTGTGGATATACTTGAGGCCAGGAGCATGATCGATCCCGATGATTTTGCTCTGGAGCCGGATAGAGATGTCGATGTGCTGATTATAGGTGGAGGTGGTGCCGGCTGCTCGGCCTCGCTGGTGGCAGATGAGATGGGGGCTGATGTCCTGCAGGTGACGAAGCTGCGCATGGGCGATGCCAACACCATGATGGCCCAGGGAGGAATACAGATTGCCGATAAGGAAAACGACTCACCGGCAATTCACTATCTAGATGTTATGGGTGGAGGAGGTTTTGAGAACAAGCCCGATCTGGTTAAGGCCCTGGTCATGGACGGTCCCCGTGTGGCCAGATGGCTGGAGGAGCTGGGCTATATGTTCGACAAGGATGAAGATGGACGCATGGTCACCAGACACGGTGGTGGAACCTCGCGCATGAGGATGCATTCCGCCCGTGATTACAGCGGTGCTGAGGTCATGCGGACACTGCGCGATGAGGTCCAGAACCGTGATATAGAGTATATTGAATTTTCCCCGGCCGTGGAGCTGCTGCTCGACGATGACGGGAGCTGCTCGGGAGCTGTCATCTATGATCTGGAGCTGGAGGAATATATGGTCGTCAGGGCCAGATCGGTGATAATGGCCACAGGTGGTTTCGGCAGAATTCACGTATCCGGCTTTCCCACCACCAATCACTATGGTGCCACCGCCGATGGACTCGTTATGGCCTACAGGGCGGGTGCCAATCTGCTCTTCATGGACTCCACCCAGTTCCATCCCACAGGTGCGGCCTTTCCCGAGCAGATAGTGGGGCTTCTCATCACCGAGAAGGTGAGGGGGCTGGGAGCACATGTTGTCAACGCTGAGGGTGAGCAGTTCGTCTATCCCCTTGAGACCCGTGATGCCGAGGCCTCGGCCATAATCAGAGAATGTGAGGGCCGTGATCTGGGTGTGACCACACCGACCGGTATGACCGGTGTCTGGCTGGATTCTCCCATGATCGACCAGATTCACGGAGAGGGGACACTGGAGAATGAGCTGCCGGCCATGTACAGACAGTTCGACCGCTTCGGCATAGATATCACGGAAAACCCCATGCTGGTATTCCCCACACTTCACTATCAAAACGGTGGAGTGGAGATCGATGACAGCGGGGAGACGGCCGTGGAGAATCTCTTCATAGCCGGTGAGACCTCAGGCGGAGTCCACGGTAAGAACAGGCTGATGGGCAACTCACTGCTGGAGGTTCTGGTATTCGGCCGCCGGGCGGGCAGGGCTGCTGCTGAGAGAGCGCAAAATCAGGATTATGGTGATCTGACACTTGAGCATGTGCGGAATTATCACAGTGAAATGGAGGCAGAGAGTGTGGAGAATGACAGGATCTCACCTCTGCTGCTGCCCGATTACAGAGAAGAGGACTGAGGAGGTGGCCAAATTTGAAGATATCCCGCGACCGTCTGGACAATGATTTTATCAGAAGGGTGGAGGAGATAAGTGGTGAGGAGCTTTCCGCCTGCTATCAGTGCGGTAAATGCTCTGCCGGCTGTCCCATGGCCGGGGAGATGGATGTGCTGCCACATCAGGTCATCCGTTATCTCCACCTGGGTGCCCGGGAAAAAGCTCTTGATACCAGAACGATCTGGCTCTGCGCCTCCTGTCACAGCTGTTCTTCCCGCTGTCCCCAGTCCTTTGATCTCTCCCATATGATGGAGGCGTTGAGGCAGTTCACACTGAGAGAGGGTAAGCTGGAGCTGAGGCCGGAGGAGCTCGATCCAGAATTTCTGCGCAGGGCGCCCCGGCAGGCTTTCATAAGCGCCTTCCGCAAGTATTCAAACTAAAGCAGAAAAGGAGGTGAGTGTTTTATAATGCGCAGCCTTGATGTTTCCCGGATAAGTGAGGAGGTTGCCCGACTGTCTC
>CAYXAK010000198.1:0-2530 GCA_964462585.1 uncultured Halanaerobiaceae bacterium | reverse complement strand
GCATTATTTCAAAATCCAGCCAGATATGTGTATCATATTCACCATGGTCATGATCGTGATCATGTCCATGTTCGTCATGTTCATCGTTATGGTCGTGATCATTATCGTCATGACCGTGCTCATCATGATCATCATTGTGATCGTGATTATGGTCATGTTCTTCTCCATAAGGCCTCAGCTCCACTTTATCAGCCAGCTCGAGAATGACTATATCTTCAGCATCCAGGGAATCGGCGGCTCTTTCTCCCCATGGTTCCAGTCCCTGTCCCACAAAGACAAAAGCATCAGATTCCTCAAGAGCGGCCATTCTCCGGGGGGAGGGTTCATAACCATGAATTTCGGTTCCCTGAGGAACCACCTGTTCCACCTGGATCCGATCTCCTGCAATCCTGTCTGCCAGCTCATATATGGGATATATACTGACCTGAACATTTATATTTTCAGCACCAGTTTCGGCGGCCGCCGGCAGAGCGGACGCAGACAGCATTGTCAGGGAAAAGACAAAAATAAGCAGAAGTATTTTGAATTTTTTCATCTGTTGGCACCTCCATATCTGCCATTAAAAGATAAAAGAATTTGTTACTAATAACATCCTATCACAGCTGGAAATTAATTTCAAAAATATGAATGTGTGAGCATATTTTGTAAAAAGAGTTGCCGGGAATTATAAAGCTAACGAATTAAAGGTTTAATTTTATTGCGTAAAATGCAGATTTTATGCAGAAATGCTGTTTTACCGTTTCTTCCGGCCTACCGGCACAGCTATCCCCGGAAATATTTTCATTCAGGCCAGGCTTTGCGAACTGACACTGCTGATACTGCACATTGTTCACATGCAAATACGACATCACTTCATATTTATTATTTGAAAATTATATATTTTATTGGTAAAATAACTGTGAGTTAATGTGAAAAAAATATTTTAAGGGGGATTTAAATATGTCAAAACCGGAATACCCTCCACCACCCTACCGCGTTAAGACCGTGGAGATGATGGAGCGCAAATCACGTGAGGAAAGGCAGAAAGCTATAAAAGAGGCCGGCTATAACACGTTTTTGCTCGACTCCGAGGACGTATATATCGATCTGCTCACTGACAGCGGAACTTCTGCTATGAGTGATGAGCAGTGGGCCGGTTTGATGAAGGGCGATGAGGCCTATGCCGGCAGTGATAACTGGTATAATCTGGAGAATACCGTCCAAAAGCTTTACGGATTCGATTATGTGGTGCCCACACATCAGGGTCGGGGAGCGGAAAATCTCATCTCCCAGGTTCTTATCAGTGAAGGAGATTATGTTCCGGGCAATATGTATTTCACCACCACCAGAACTCATATCGAACTGAATGGTGGAGAGTTTGTGGATGTCATCATAGATGAGGGCCATAACCCCCAGTCTTCTCATGAATTCAAGGGCAATGTCGATCTGGAAAAATATGAAGAGCTCATACGTAATGTGGGGCCGGAAAATATCCCCTATATAAACATAGGCGTGACAGTCAATATGGCTGGCGGCCAGCCGGTGAGTATGAACAATCTGAAAAAAGTGAGCGAGCTCTCCCGGGAGAACGATATAAAAGTCATATATGATGCCACGCGCTGTGTGGAAAACGCTTATTTTATAAAGGAGAGAGAAGAAGGTTATGAGGATAAAACCATCAAAGAAATTCTCCGGGAGATGATGAGCTATGCCGACGGCTGCACCATGAGCGGCAAGAAGGACTGTCTGGTAAATATCGGGGGTTTTCTGGCGGTCGACGATGAGGATACCTACAGAGAAGCGACCCAGCTTGTCGTGGTCTATGAGGGCATGTCCACCTATGGCGGTATGGCAGGCCGGGATATGGAGGCCATGGCCCGGGGCCTCAGAGAAGCTGTGAACTATGATTATGTTAACCACAGGGTTAAACAGGTCGAATACCTGGGTGAGAGGCTTCTAGAGGAAGATGTGCCGATAATAACCCCTGTGGGCGGTCATGCCGTCTTTCTCGACGCCAAAAAATTCCTGCCCCATCTGCAGCAGGATGAGCTTCCGGCCCAGACACTGGCAGCCCAGATATATGTGGAATCAGGTGTGCGCTCCATGGAAAGAGGTATCGTCTCCGCCGGCCGGGCTGAGGATGGCAGCCATAACTATCCCGAGCTGGAGACCGTGCGCCTTACCATCCCCCGCCGGGTCTATACCAGGCCTCATCTGGACGTTGCTGCCGATGCCATCATCGACCTGTATGCTGAGAGCGAGGATATCTCCGGGCTCAAATTCGTATATGAACCGCCCGTGCTCAGATTTTTCACCGCCCGCTTTGAAAAACTGGATTGAACATCTTTCTTAAAATATTTAATATAGACCATTTAATATATCGCCACCATCATATCATACAGAGATAACGCCCCGGAATTTTCCGCCGGGGCTTTCTTTATTTCGGGGGCTTTTTGGTATTCGTTTAAAAATAAAAAATGCATGATATCTATGAAGCGTCTGTAATACAACGTCTATAATATTTAGGCCCTGCCTGCACTGCCGGCATTAC
>CAYXAK010000197.1:0-2560 GCA_964462585.1 uncultured Halanaerobiaceae bacterium | reverse complement strand
TCTTCTGTGAGATATTCCAGCAGTTCCAAGCTTATTCTCCTCCCATTTTTCAGGTGCCTGTTTAGTAATTTATTCCACTTTAAATTGTGCTTTTTCTCCACTGGAAATTGCTTTCTTTTCACCAGCAACCTTAAATCCTGCTTCTTCATCATTATCAGCGGCAGCTTTTATAATAAATTCATCTTCAGTCATTGTAATTTCAAACTCATTATACCGGTAACAGAAATTAAACTTAACTTTTTCCCATTTTTCCGGCAATCCAGGAGTAAAGCTTACCACTTCATTATCTTCAGGGGTTTCAGGCAGCTCTAACCCGGCAAAACCCTGTACAATCATCTTCCAGGCAGCACCACAGGCAGCAGTATGAATGCCACCAATAAAAGTGCCCCCATGAATCGCTTTACTTCTATTATATAAATCAACAGTACACGATTCCATAAAATAGTCATAAGCATCATCAAGATAGCCTATTTTACCAGCTATAATTGAATGAGCTGAAGGGCTAAGTGAAGAACCATGTTCACAGCGAGGCTCATAATAATCATAGTTGGCCCGCATTACTTCTTCGCTAAATCTATTTTGCATACAGAACAGCTGAAGCAAATCAGCCTGCTTTGTAACTTGAGTTCTGGTAGCAACTCCTACTGGCCAGCCTAAATATTCATGTGGGTCCTGTAGTCTCTCTTCTACCTCTTCTGGAGTTACATCCTCTAAATCAAAATATCCTTCAAACTGCTCAATTAACAATGTATCCTCATCCGATTCAGGAAGATACATTAATTCAGCCATTTCTTCCCACATTTCTAAATCAGATTCATCAATATCAATCCGCTCAGATAGGTCTGATAGTTTTTCCGGTGCTGTTTCTTCTAACTTATTATAAATATCAACCGCTTTATCCAATACGTATTGAGCCTGGTAATTAGTAAAAGCATTATTATCTACATTTTCATGATACTCATCCGGCCCCACAACTTTAACAATCTCATATCTGTTCTTGTCTTTTTTAAAGTAAGCATGAGAAACTAAAAACTGAGCCACCTCAAAAACTATTTCTGCTCCAAAATCTTCAATGAATTCCCAATCATCAGTAGCCTGATAATAATGCCAAACCGCATAAGCAATATCGGGAGAAACATGAATCTGCCAGTCATTAAAATGGTTTCTAATTTTCCTTCCCGTTAACACATTTTCAAAGAAAAAGTCCGGACAAAGTTCTTCACCGCTTTTTCCACTGATCCAGGGATAATAAGCGCCATAATAGCCCAGCTGCCTGGCTTTATTACGGGCTCCATCTAAATTCTTATATCTATAGGTTAAGATGTTTTTGGCAATCTCTGGCTGGGTATATAAAAACATCGGCATATTAAAGATTTCCTGATCCCAAAATGCTGCTCCCTGATAAGCCTGACAGGATAAACCTCGAGCTCCAATCGGCAGCTCATCACTGTGAGCAGGTGTGCAGATAATATTATGATATAAATTAAACCGCAAAACTGTCTGGGCTTCTAAGTCACCTTCAATTTTAATATCCGAAACAGACCATAACTCATCCCAGCAATTAATATGATTTTCTTTCAAGTGGCTATAACCGATTTCAAGCCCTTCTTTTACATCAGATTTAGCAGCTTCTAATGGATTATCCACATCATTGCTGCTATAAATTCCCGCTACTTTGCGCAGTATTACTTCACTATCAGCTTCTAATTCAAAAGTTAGATGACGATAAATTTCTTCTTCATTCTCTTCTATTTTTTCTTCTACAGCTTCAGCCCCTAAAATATTTAACCCTTCTACTACATCAACATTAATTTCTTGTTCTCCAGTAGTAGTTTCAATAGCAAGTAAATTATCTTCTTCTAACAATCTATAATCTTTAAAATGCTTCCCGTTTAAATCCCAAACTTCACCATCAATACCGGCAACCACTTTTATTTCTGTTTTTTCATCTACACTAAATTTGTAATCCATAGCAATCAAATGTAAATTATCATAGCTGGCAAACTTCTCCACTGCTAAATCAACTGTTACTCCTGACTCTGTTTGCCAGGCAGTCTCTCGATTATATAAAGCATTTTTAAAATCAATTTTCTGTTGATAATTTAGCACCTTACTATCAAACACTGACATTTCTTCGCCCTCAACTACCAGCTTAGTAAATAATCCATTGGGGACATTACAAAGCTCACGCCACTTTCCATCAGCCATATCATAAGTATCAGTCACAATACAGCCTACATACTCATCTGCACCCCATTCAGCCAATGTTCCCCGGTAACCTAAATAGCCATTTCCTATCATGAAATTACTGCCGGTTGTAATTAGTTGATCTTCTTCAAAATTATTTTTTACTATTTCCCAGCCAGTCTCTGTGGATAAATCATTTTTTAAACCCATGATTTTTACCTCCTGGCTTAGAATCTCGTTAATCAACTGCGATGCTGCGATAAAGGGTGAAGTGGTTAAAAACTGCGATTCACTTAGCTCAATTTTCAGTTTAAATCCCTGGCAAAACTTATCCAGGCCGGCTTTTTCACAAATCCCAGTTTTTCATTTATAT
>CAYXAK010000196.1:0-2569 GCA_964462585.1 uncultured Halanaerobiaceae bacterium | reverse complement strand
TGTTTCTATCCCAAAAACAAGAGGAGAGATAACCATGATTAAATTCAGCCGCAGTGTGGCAGTAATTTTGCTGCTGGCGGCATCACTTATCTTAAGTAATACGGGTCAGGTTGAGGCCCTGGGAGAAACTGAGGTGGATATAAAATCATATTTCTCCCGTATAATGGATTCCACACCCACACAGCTCATCAATGAGGCCCAAATCTGGCACGGAGAAGAGGAGTTATCAGGCACTGATTATGCCGATTATCCGGTGCTGTCAGCAGCTGCTCCTTTTAAAGCAGGGCGTCTGGGCCGTAATGATTTTACCATGATCCCGGCCGGAAATCTGGGGCAGGAGGAGCTGGAAGAGATTTATATTTATGACGATAATCTGATTCGAGGTGTGCTGCTGAACGGCGAGGAGATAAAAGACTGGCTTGAACACGTCGGGGAGCATTATAACAGAATAGACCCTGAATCTTCCGGGGAGCAGTATCCTGTCGATGAAGACAAGCCGCCATATAATCACGATATAATAGAGGGAATAGAATACGAATATGATATAAGACAGCCGGCAGGAGAGAGGCTGACTTATCTTCTCTATCAGGGGGAAGAAGTAGATGCAGATGATGAGTTCATTGTTATGACCAATGATCACCGGGTGGACGGTGATTTCCCGCATATGGAGGAAGAAAATGTGGTATATTCCCCGGATTTGACCAACCTGGAAGTTATGAAGAACTATATACAGGAATTTTCACCTGTTTCACCGGATCCCACCTATAATTGGGGTTTGCAGGGTTTTGAAGCTGAGGGAGATCTCCTCTATGAGTCCAATCCCGATGGGGAGGATTATGTTCAGGCTATGGGAATACCGGGTATTGAGATGCTGGAAACCACCAGAAGGGGTTATGGAGTTTTCAGTATTGATCTGAAATCCCTGGCCGAAAAGCATGAGAAATAGAAATATGAAAGCATTTTTGTTGATCGAGAATTTAAATGGGCACCGGAAATTTGTCACCCCTCTGTGTGCAGGAATTTTCCGAAGATTAGAGAACTATTTATACAATGCAGTGGCTTTAAGCAGTAGCTTGGATGGTTTAACTTGACAAAAACAATCTAATAAGTTAAAATGCTATCAGAATAATATGCAAAATAATTCTTGTAATATAAATCAATATAAATATGTATAATCGAACTGGTATGATTATTTGACACCGGATTTATCTCATCAGCTGCTCTATGTATGTGGTGAATTAAATCGGTGTTTTTTGTATTTTTTATTACAATATTTAAGAATATTTTATATCGATATAAAGATATATATTTACAGACTTTCGCCCGTTTTTTTCAAGCAGATCAGCAGCAATAACCCGGGGCCATCCGGCCTGCCGGGGACAGGGGGAGATAGCTGTGCTGAAAATACTCATACCAGAAATTAGAGATGATGTGGTCAATTATATTGCTGAGATGGATCAATATATGCTGGAGCATACGAAAACCGGCAGCACTCTGATCACTGAATCAGTGCATAATTTAATCCATGCCGGAGGCAAAAGGATTCGTCCCCTGCTCGCCAATTTGTCAGCAAAATTTGGTGAATATGATCGGGAGAAAATGATTAAAATAGGTGCCGGACTTGAACTGCTTCATATGGCAACTCTGGTCCATGATGACATAATAGATGAAGGTGAGAAGCGCCGGGGAGAGGAGACTGTTCAAAAAAAATATGGTCGGGATCGGGCCGTTTTTGTCGGCGATTTTCTTTACAGCTCTTCCTATGAGATTTTCACCCAGGAATTATCCAGACCCTCACTACTACGTCTTACCCGTGTTGTTAATTATATTTGTCAGGGGGAGGTGAGACAGCATCAAAACCGCTTTCAATATGATCTTACACTGCGGGATTACCTGCGCAGAATCCGGCGAAAAACTGCTCTTTTTATTTCTCTGGCCACCTATCTGGGAGCACGGGAAAGTTCTATCAGCCGGGGTTTAAATAATTTTTATAAACTTGGCCTGGAGATAGGAATGGCCTTTCAAATTCAGGATGATATTTTAGATTTTTCCGGGGCCGAAGAGATTCTGGGCAAGAAAATCTGCCAGGACATCTTTTCCGGCATCTACACCCTTCCTTTGATTTATCTGCTGCAGTCAGAGGAACACCGCGAATCTCTCATATCAATTCTCTCCCGCCATGATTTTTCCAGTTCTGATATTTCGGATATCCTGGCACTTGTAAAAAAAGCCGGAACTTTAGAGAAGAGCAGAAAACTGGGCCAGAAATTTACTGATCGGGCTGAAGATCAGCTTAACAAAATTGACTCTCTCTATACTGGAACAGATGCCGTTCAGGTTATCAGAAAGATAATTAATTATCAGCTTGAGCGCGCCCAATGATAAGGTTATGAATGCCGGCCAATAATAACTGGTATTACGGCTGCAGGCTGGATTGTGGATGTTTTCCTGATAATACCAATAAAAATAGGAGGTCATATTAAATGCTGAGATTTATCCATATTTTAGGAGCATTAGCGGCAGTCGGGGGGGTGCTGTCAACCGATTTTCTGTTATTTGTGCTGGAGTT
>CAYXAK010000195.1:0-2602 GCA_964462585.1 uncultured Halanaerobiaceae bacterium | reverse complement strand
TATATATGGCTGCACTGCATAAAGTTACTATTATCAAAATTTCGGAATTAAAATCCCAGACAGATCATGCCTCCTGTCAATCAACAGCAGATCTTCATACATAAAAGATATGACACAAATAATCGACGATTAGCAGATATTGTTTCAAGCCGGGATTTCAACTCTTTCTTGCAAAGATGATCTCTCCTTTTCTTTTGATTCTTTGAATGAATTTATCGCTTTTTCTCTGGGTATGCAGGTCTACCGGCATTTCCAGTGTTTCTTCCAGTTTCCTGCGCAGAGTAAAATAATTTTCCACGGGTATCTTTTCCATGTAAATATCAATATCCCGGGGCAGGCGAGGATTATCACTGGTAATAGAGCCAAAAATTATCACCTGCTGGAGTGAATCAATCTCTGCGGCCAGTTCTTCTATGAACTCTTTTAATTCAGCCCGTTTGCTCTCCCGGAAATTATTGGCTTTTTGTTCTTTCTTTTCCTCTCTGTTTTTTAGGAAATTATAGTATTCATCCATATTAGCACCACCTGTAGTGCTTATAGAAAATCATCATTTTGTTTTATTATAGCATATTTAAAAGGTATATGCATGGTCGCAGGCTCAGCTAAAATTCACCTGCGACCATGCATATACCTTATGAGAATAAAAGATCACGGAGCAAGCCCAGGAAATAATCAGCTAATTTATGAGAAATGAATTCAAAATACTCATAATGACCACCAGGCAGTGTGAAGATGGTGAGGTTGATTTTTTTGATTACAGAAGAACGTGTTATAGTTAAAGAGAATCTAATAAAATTAAAGACAGTTTTTTATCCGGGTTTAACTGAAGTGGTTATCAGGATGAAAAAGCTGGCCTCGATAAAATATGGGAAGGGTGATATAAGGTGAGACTGGTGAGATTTAAACCAGCATCAGGGGATGATGAAATCTATCATGGTAGAATTGAAGGGGAGACTGTGGTAAAGATAGAGGGAGATATTTTTTCGGAATATGAGTTTGCGGAAGAGGAGTTCGATATTTCCGGGGTTGAGATACTGCCGCCTGTCTTCCCGCCCAATATAGTGGCGATTGGCCTGAATTATCACGACCATGCCGAGGAAACAGGCCATGAACCTCCGGAAAAGCCGGTGATATTTATGAAGGCAACCAGCAGCATCACAGCAAATCACAGCGCAATTGTTCTCCCCCGCCAGCATCCAGATTGTGTTGATTATGAAGCGGAACTGGGGATAGTGATCGGGAAGAAAGCCAAAAACGTTTCTGTAAGCAGAGCCAGAGATTACATTCTCGGCTATACATGCGTAAATGATGTTACCGCCCGGGACTGTCAGGAAAAAGATGTGCAGTGGGCAAGGGCTAAATCATTTGACACCTTCTGTCCTGTGGGGCCCTGGCTTGAGACCTCTCTTGATCCCGATAACTGCAGAATTAAAGCAAGGGTAAATGGAGAGACACGGCAGGATTCGAATACAGATAATATGATATTCAGCGTGGAGGAGATCGTAAGCTACTGTTCTGAAAATATGACCCTTCTTCCCGGCACACTCATTCTAACAGGAACGCCGGCCGGAGTGGGGAAAGGTTTTAACCCCCCTGAATATTTACAGGAAGGAGATAAAGTTGAGGTTGAAATTGCAGGAATTGGCTCACTGGAAAACAAAGTGAAAGCCGGATAATAATCCCGGATAATTTTCTATTAAAGGCAGAGATATAATACACCCGGAGCTTCAGAAAAATTCAGCTTCGGGTGTATTATATCTCTGCCACAAGAAACTCTGATCTGGTACATTTGCCTTACTTATTATATTTGTGGATGAAATTTCGCTTTCCGGGCAGGAATTATCATGTTTATCCATAAACAATTATATAAGCGTTTAAAATTTGAACGCGGCTCCAGTACATACAGCCCCATTCCGGCAGTCGTATAAAATAAGGATGTGCTATCCACATATGGAATCGCGAGAGATCGATCTCCTCAAAGCGCTTTCCCGCCAGGATGATCCCTCCCAGCGGGAGCTGGCCAGCATGACGGATATGTCGCTGGGAACCATCAACAGCCTGATCAAGAAATGTGCCCGCAAGGGGCTGGTCAAGATAGACAGAGCCGACAGCCAGTCCATGCGCTATATGCTCACACCGGCGGGCATCAAAAAGCTCACCTCCCGCACGCTCGAGTACATACAGCGCTCCTATCAGGCCATCAAAAAGCTCAGGCTGACGCTGAAGCAGAAAGCCTCTGCGGACAGAGAACAGGGCCGCAGGATTTATCTATATGGAGCCCGGGATGAGGTCTTTGAGCTGGTGGTTTCGACGCTGGATGAGATCGATGTCAGCTATACTCTGCTGACCGGGCTGGATGACTTGCACCACGGTGATAATGATGTTATTGTATATTACTGGAATCCCGAGCACCGGGATGAACTGGCCGGCAACAGCGTGGAACACTGCAATATACTCCAGCTGGAGCCGGAGGAATAATATATTAACAGAAGATGTAAATAGTGAAAGATAATAGTTATGACGACAGGCGTCAAGGCTTATATGAAGGTTTTAGGGGGATACATAAATGTACGGAGATTTTAAGAAGCTATTATCTTTATTT
>CAYXAK010000194.1:0-2613 GCA_964462585.1 uncultured Halanaerobiaceae bacterium | reverse complement strand
CCTCACCCGCCAGGCAGCATATCAGCTGATTCTGGAGTTCATGGAAGCGGCCGATTTAAAATAGAAATATCATTCATCATCTTCAGCCCAGGGATAGAATTCCTCATCGATGGCAGCATGGAGGCGGTCATCACCTTCTCTTTCTCCCGGCTCGCTGACACCATACAAAAGTCGGGTTTTGATCTCTATACTGTCGGCCAGCTTCTCCACTGCCTCCATTCCCTCCCGGGCCAGCTTATGATTTAATTCGGTAAGCTGGTTGCGGACTATCTCAAAGTCCTCTCTCCGGCAGAGCCTAAGTGCCATCTCCCTGATATTTTCCATCTGCATGATGGCCCTTTCCTCAAAAGCCTGGAGTGTATCGACAACCTCAGACCGAAATTCCGCCGGGTGTTCTGCCACCAGGTGATAGAGCCTTTTGTATATTCTAAAGGCATATGGTGTGGACTCCCTTCCCTGAAAATCGGGATCGATAAATCGGCTGCTCTCACCCCTTGTCAGATATCTGTGACGTTTATACTCAATGGGGATCTCCTTTATTCCCATGGGGAAGGGAATAAAAGGACTTGTCAGTGTGGGGCCACAGCCCAGCCAGAGCGTGGAAAGCAGGTGATGGTCTTCTTCCGCCAGGCGGGCCACCTTGCCATACCCTGAGGTTACAGAAGTTATCAGGGGGCTCCGCACCGCTTCCATCATCTCCAGCAGGCTTATCTCCGGAGCCCGCTCCTGGAGCAGCTCCTCCATTTTTACCACACCTTTAGAACGTATCTGCTTGCCCGGCCTATC
Source organism: uncultured Halanaerobiaceae bacterium (assembly GCA_964462585.1). Classification (GTDB taxonomy): domain Bacteria; phylum Bacillota; class Halanaerobiia; order Halanaerobiales; family Halarsenatibacteraceae; genus Halarsenatibacter. The sequence continues at coordinate 1,827 of CAYXAK010000194.1, read as the reverse complement.
CGGCTGCTGATCAGTCTGATAGACCCGGCCAAAATTGAATTCCCGGCCGGAATCCGGATCATACCAGCCCTGATCTATGGCAAAAGAATAAAGATTATCAGATCCCATAAAATCCGGGTGCCGCTGGTAATCCGGAGGGATTATGCCCAGGTAACCGGGTCGGGAAACCCTTATCTCATCACTGCCCAGGCGGCGAGCCGCCCACAGACCTGCACCACCGGCAAGCTCTATCATTATCCAGCCCTCTTTTTCATCGGCAAAAAGGTGAGAATTGCCGCCATATGTAGCATAACCGTACTCCTCGATGGCCTCACCGGCAATCTCCACAGCCTGCCGGGCACTTTCGGCTTCCTCCATAACCATCCGGGAAATATCGCTGAAATTCACGCCTGTCTGAGGCACAGGTGTCATCTCTTTTAACTCCGGCCTGGAAGGAGAATATACAGCAGCAGCCGCCACCTTCTGCTCATTTAGTCCTCCGTTCTCCAGCGGAGGCGGCAGTCCTTTCCAGGCCGAGTATCTGGCTGTAATATAGCGCAGGGGGCGCTCGGGCAGGGGAATTTCTATCCTCTCCCCCGGAAATTTAGCCTCCTGATTGACACCGGCTTCACGCACATCCCCCGGCTTATTCTCCTCGCCTTCAGCAAGATAAAAATAATGGCTGGAAGGCTCATCACCATATCCGGCCAGAAACACACATCCATCCACGGTTAGATCTCTGCCCACATAAAAACTGACGCTCAATCTTTACACCTCCATTTTATTCAGAAAAAACTTCATGTCAGGTTCTGACAGGTTTTGCTGATTTCATTATAGTCCATCATAAATATTGAATCAACTCAATTAAATGTATATGCTATAATTTACTGCGAAAATGAAATTTGCAATTATTGACAAAAATGTAGCTATGGTATAGAATAATCCCTGAAGGATTCCACAGAGAGATTAAACATCCACAACTGGAGGCAATAATAAAATGAGAAGAAAATACCTTTTATATTCTCTCACCTTATTTCTGCTTGTTTCACTGGTATTTGCCGGTAACATACTGGCCGAAAACAATTTTCTCTGGGAGCTGAGCGGGCCTGAGGGAGAATTCCATCTTCTGGGATCCTTTCATTACATGCCGGCTGATTCCTATCCCCTGGATGATGTGATATATAACAGGCTGGAAGAGTCGGATGTGCTGGCTGTAGAGGTAGATGTCACAGAGGTGGACCAGTTTGAACTGCAGCAGTACATCATGGAGGAAGGATTTCTTGCCGGAGGAATGGAATTGAAAAATATAATTTCTGAGGATATCTATGAACAGATAATCGATTTAGCTGCAGATTACGGCCTGGCCGAAGAGGACATAAACAGCATGCAACCCTGGTATGCCTCCCAGGTTATAGCCGGGTTTGCCCTGCAGGAAATCGGTATGGATGCTTCAGAAGGTGTGGATATCCACATGCTGGAAAGAGCCAGGGAAATGGATAAGGAGATCGTGGAGCTGGAGACCATGATCGTTCAGCTGCAAATTATGGGCGAGATGGATATGAAAGTACAGCAGGCTGTGCTCCAGGATACAATCGAGGAGCTGGATTATGACCTGGACAGGATCAAGAATGTCGTCGAATCCTGGCAGGCGGGAGAAGTGGACCCCGTGTATGACTTTCTCTTCGAGCGCCGAGATAAAAGCCCGGAGATGCAGGAGTATTATACACTCATGTTCGATGAAAGGGAGACAGAGATGAGGGATAATATTATTTCACTGCTGGAAGAAGGCAGAAAACCTTTTGTGGTGGTAGGAGGCGGCCACGTCATAAATGATGTCGGTCTGCTACA
>CAYXAK010000193.1:0-2620 GCA_964462585.1 uncultured Halanaerobiaceae bacterium | reverse complement strand
TTAGATTGAACATGGCATCGAGCAGATGGCCTTTGAAGATATCACCCGTCATATAGCGTGTGGGCGGCATATATTTCAGGGGTGAGCCGGGAAAGAGCTGGCGCACAAGCTGGGCCTGGGCCAGTTCCAGCAGAAAGCCGTCCTTCAGGTCAGGATCGAGCTCAAAGGCATGGCCCAGACCGATCTGCTCAGGCGGCAGACAGGAACGAAAGGCCAGCTCCTCGTTGATAAACTGAGAGGCGATGACCGTATGGGCTTCCTCCAGGGCATCTGCTGTCGTCAGATAATTATCCTCACCTGTATTTATGATGATGCCGGAATAGGCATTTATCAGGCGGGAAAAATACTGGTCTATAAAGGTCCTCTTCATGTTGATATCCCGGAAGAGGATGCCGTACATGGCATCATTGAGCATCATATCGAGCCTCTCCCTGGCCCCCATCACAGCTATCTCCGGCATGCACAGACCTGAACAGTAATTGACAAGCTGAATATATCGTCCCAGCTCTTCCATCTCCTCATCCAGGGCGGAGCGCATGATGCGAAAATTCTCCCTGGTGGCATATGTGCCCCCATATCCCTCGGTTGTGGCCCCGCGGGGCACGTAATCGAGCAGGCTCTGGGCGGTGCTCCGGATGACAGCTATGATATCAGCACCCTCCCGGGCGGCAATCCGGGCCTGTCTTACATCCTCGTAGATATTGCCGGTGGCCACTATGACATATTTCCAGGGCCTTTCTCCGGGTGCATATCTATCCTGCATATCATTCCTCTGCTCGCGCACCTGGCTGAGCTCAAGGCTCTTTTTTTCAGCCAGTTTCCGCACAAATTTCCGCAGTTCTGTCTGGCTGAACTCAGCATCACGGGCCAGTAAGGCCATGTTTTCCTCGCCACTGCTGATAAGTGCGGTCATCTCCTCCAGTTTCAGGCCGGAGCTTATGAGAGCGGCGGCCAGGGGCAGTGCTGCCCCTCCTGACAGCATATCATCCTCTTGAAGCTGATCGACCATGATATTTACAGTCGGCACGCCCTCATCATCTGCTCCCTCAACACCGAGCAGCCGCAGCACTGCTCTCTCCACCGAAGTGGTGGTATGTCCTCTGATAAAATCATCGACACCGTCGGCTATGGTATCGGCAGCTTCTCTGCATCTTTTAATCTCCTCTGAATCCAGTTTTAATTCAGGCAAATCTACCCCCCCAATCTATTCCTGATAACTCTCCGCTTTTATATCAAATGTCGGCAGTTCCGGCCAGTGCTCCTTCAGTCCCCTTACAATCTCCTCACCGGAGAGATCAGGGCCCTGAGGATTATGGGGATTGACCGTTATTGCCAGCAGATTGATCCTTTCCCTCAGCTTCAGTTCTATGCCGTTTTTTTCCAGAGCTTTCAGTTCAGATCCATCTATAAAGACATGTATTGGATCTCTCACCACCACGGTCAGCCCCTGCAGTATATCCTGTGAGGCCAGAAAGCCGGCCAGACTATCAGTGAAGGCACCATGCAGCAGCAGATAGCTCTCTGCGGATCCACTCAAAGCCGCGGTAAATTCGGCATCTTCACAGATGAGGTTCTGGAGTTCCTGTTTGAGTCCGAAGCTGGTGGAGGATTTCAGCTGATATCGCTCCAGCCCCTCCCCGCCTTTTAGATATATCTCCCCCGGACTCTCTCCCCGGTCCTTATCGTCTTTATCGATCATCTCCTGAAATCTCCTGCCCGGAAAGTCCTTATCACAGAGTGGCAGGGAAAAAATTCTCAGCATCTCATCCGTCTTCTCCACCACCCGTGCGGGTGTATAGCCCAGAACTGCACCCGTGGAGAGTATGACACCCTCTGCCAGACCGGGCAGAGCCGAGCTGCGCCTGTCCAGGGCACCGTCGGCCAGAACGAAATCACAGAACTCCAGCAGCATCTTCTTTGCCTTCCACAGACGGGAGCGGCGGTTAATCCCCGCCAGCACAACCTCCAGGGGGCCTGAAAGATGGGGGCTGCTTTGATACAATTTTACCTGCCCCAGCGGTGTGTCAATATCGAGAGGCTTTATCTCCCGACAGAACTCTTCCCCGCTCCTGATGCTGCCCTCGACCGTGATGAAATAGGTCGAGGGTGGAACCCGCACAGCCGGCTTCTTCTGCCTTGTTATCTCATCAATCTCCTCACCATCACGGCCGTAGGAAAGAAGACCCAGTCTTCTATTCCGGGCAGCCAGCTCCTCTGCCGCCTGGTTTAAAGCCTCGGTTTTGCCCGTGTTCTTGGCCAGCCCCACAAAAGCTATCAGAGCCGGCCGGCATTCCTCGATCACCTGATAGAGTCTGTCAGCCAATTTAACTCACCTTCCTCCCGCCGTATCACAGAGTTAGAAAAAAGGGCACCAGCACCGGAACAAGTGAGGAGAGTATCATGCCGTTGATAAAGGCGGGTATGACGATCTCCTCACCCCCCACCTGTTTGAGCAGGGGCAGTGTGACATCCATGCTGGTAGCTCCCCCTGGTGCGATGGCGGTGATAGGCCCCAGATAGCGGGCCAGCAGTGGAATTGAGAGCAGGGCCATCATCTCCCGCATTATATTGGTGAGAAAGGCCATAGACCCCAGCTCCACCGTGTAGATATCCGTGATCA
>CAYXAK010000192.1:0-2627 GCA_964462585.1 uncultured Halanaerobiaceae bacterium | reverse complement strand
ACGGTGAGATAGCGGGGGCCGGTCTCGATGTATTCCGCGAGGAGCCCCTGCCGGAGGATTCTCCCTTCTATGAGCGGGGGAATGTGATAGTAACCCCCCATGTGGCCGGCAGCTTTCCAGATTACTACAAAAGGGCCTTTGAAATTTTACTGGAGAATCTGCGCCGCTACCGCACAGGCGAGGAGATGATGAACAGGGTCAATTACGAACAGGGGTATTGATGGTGCTTTTGATCATACGTGCTGCTGATCAGCAGTAACAGAATGAGAGTTCAACTGCCGCCGCACCGGTATATCTGTATTTTCCGGTGTGGTTTTTTTATTTTCATTATGAGCCTGCCGACCGAGAATCAGGGTAATCTTGCAATTATTACCGAAGTCTGTTAAATTGATATCTGGAGTCTGATTTAAATGCCGTTGATCATTGTCATAACAGCAATTTAAAGCACAATCACTGAGGAACATCAGCCCAATCATTAGAGCAAAGTCAAAGTCTGGAAAATTTCAGAATATCACTTTAACAGGGGGCAGAGGACAGCATGAATTTAAAGGATTTCAAGCAGGTGGAGACAGAGGGTGTGAGCCTGGCGGTTAAGCTGCTGGTCATGTTTTTGCTAATAAGTCTGATCCCGGCCGCAGCTGTGGCCTATCTGAGCTACAACCAGAGCAGCGAGGGCCTGGAGAATACGGCCTACGAAAACCTGGAAGGTATAAGAGAGGGCAGAGCCCAGCAGGTTGAACAGTATATCACGAACATAATGCACGATACCACCAGCATAGCCGATATGCCGCTGGTGGATTATTATGCCGATGATTTTGTCGAGGCCTACGGGGAGGGTATAGACAGCCATCAGTATGATTATGTCGAGGGCGAGTACCGTGAGCCCTACGAAGAGGTTATCGAACACAGGGAGCTGGAAGATATACTGCTCATAGATCCCGAAGGGGAGGTAGTTTTCACAGCAGAGGAGCTTGATGATCTGGCCGGCAATGTAGAGGAAGATCAGGCTGATACTCAACTGGCGTCAGCTTACAATGAAGCGGTGGAGCTGGGTCAGGATGGCGAAGAAGCAGCCTATTTCAGCGATTTCGACCATTATGAGCCTGCCGGTGAGATTTCAGCTTTCTCAGCAGCCCCGGTTCTGGATGATGATACCGGCGAGATGATCGCCGTGCTGGCCTTCCGTGTTCCCGTCCATGACCTCAATCAGATGATGGTCCATGAAGAGGGCCTGGGTGAGACCGGCGAGGCTTTCCTGGTCGGTTCAGATGGAAGGCTGCGCAGCTCCTCCCGCTTCATGGAGGAAGAGGTGATACTGGCCGAGGAGATCGAGATCGATGCCGTGGATAGAGCACTGGCCGGAGATAGCGGTCACGTCAGCGCAGAAAACCACCGCGGTGAAGAAGTCCTGCTCTCCTATCAGCCCCTGCAGATGTCCGGTGTGGAATGGGCTGTTATCACCACCCTGGCCGAGGATGAAGCCTTTGCCGCCGTGGTCAATCTGCGCAGCGGCATAATGTGGATACTGGGAATTGCTGCCGTGCTGGTTATCATTTCCTCTTTCTTCTTCTCCCGCAGTATCGTCAATCCCCTGGCCAGGGCTGTGGGCTTTGCCGACAGGATAGCTGACGGCGATCTGAATATAGACGATGTGGAGATAGATAAGCGTGATGAGCGGGGTGTTCTGGTCAATGCCCTGAATAGCATGAAAGCCGAGCTGAGAAAGACGATAAGCGGTGTCAGCGATGCCTCGCAGGAGCTGAGCAGCCAGAGCCAGCAGCTCTCGGCCACGAGCGAAGAGATGTCAGCCTCGGTTCAGGAGGTAAGCACCGCCATCGAGCAGGTGGCCTCAGGAGCGGAAGAGCAGACAGCCCAGATGGACGAGACCGAAGAGAGCATCAGAGCGCTCAGCCGCCAGATAGAAAACGTGACAGATAGCGCGGAGGAGATGGAGAGCTCGGCTGAAGATGTCAGGGATGAGCTGCAAAGAGGACAAAAAGCAGTCGATAATTCCATAGATCAGATCGAAAGCGTGACCGAGGCCCAGAAAGAGATAGCCGATGATATAGATGAGCTGGGTCAGCTCTCCGGCCAGATAGATGAGATAGTGGAGATGATCAACGAGATATCAGAACAGACGAACCTGCTGGCACTCAATGCCGCCATCGAGGCGGCCCGAGCCGGTGAGGCCGGTCAGGGCTTCAGCGTGGTTGCCGATGAGATCAGGCAGCTGGCCGAGCAGTCGGGAGAAGCCACCGAGGAGATAGCAGAACTGATCGGTGATATCCAGAATAGGATCCAGCACACGGTGGAGCTCATGGATGATTCGGAAGAGGTAGTCGATAACAGTGTCCAGGCCATCAATTCCACCGGGGATGTCTTCGAGGAGATCGAGACTGCTGTCGACACTTTAAATCAGCATATAGAGGAAGTGGTGAACAGCGCTGAGAGCATGGCCGCCAGCAGCAGTGAGGTCAGCGCCGCTGTGGAGGAAGTGACCGCCGTGAGCCAGGAGCTCTCCGGCAATGCCGAGGAGGTGGCGGCTTCCAGCCAGGAGCAGAGTGCCTCCACACAGGATCTGGTGGAAGCAGCAGAGAGGCTGGCCGAGCTGGCTGAAGATCTGGAAG
>CAYXAK010000191.1:0-2643 GCA_964462585.1 uncultured Halanaerobiaceae bacterium | reverse complement strand
GCAAAAATCTGACCTCCTGTTCCTCCATGCTTCTGATGCCGATAAAATAGGTCTCCTCCGCTGAGAAAAGATCCAGCTCCCAGCCCCGCCGGTGGGTGCTGCCGTGAGAAAGTGTGTTTCCATCCAGCTCATGGCAGATATCCAGATGAGAATCGATATGTATGATGGCAGCACTATCCAGCTCATCTCCCCTGACCTGCTGCAGTGCCCTGAGAATCGGTATGGTTACGGAGTGATCTCCACCCAGAAAGATGGGAAAGGGTAACCCGGTCAGACCGCCGCAGGAGAAAATATCAGCTGCTGCCTTCTCCACCCGCTGAAAAAATTTATCCTGTTCCTCGCCCGTACGCGGATTGAGATTACCTGCATCGAAAATGTTCAGATCGAGGATCTCACCCCTATCCGTCAGGGGCGGATTTCTCCCCGATCTCTTTCTCAAATAATCAGGTGCTAGAGCTGCACCCTGTCTCTGTGAACAGCCCCCGTCAAAGGCTATCCCCTGGATGACAAAATCAGCCTCTGCCCGGGAAATATCGGGGCGGTGCAGTCCCCGCCATAATTCACTTTCCTCCATTCCAGCTCACCTTCCTCTCTTTTCCAGAATATATACACCGGCAAGTGACAGCATGATCACAGCTGTTTCCACCGTCAGGCCTGCCTGCCAGCCCAGCTCAATGCGGGGAAAATTCTCCAGATGGCTTATGAATATCCTGTTCTCCATAACCCCCGTGTAATCGACCAGTAAATGCTCCAGGTCGGGAGCAGCCGCAGCCAGGCCGGCCAGGAAAACGGCCTTTTTCGCCCCGGATATGCGCAGCATCAGCAGCAGAACCAGAACTGCAGCTGCCAGATCCAGAAGGCGCAGCGCCGCAGTGAATGTATAGCCGATCTGGGGCAGATAATCCAGAGGAATATGGCTGCCGACGGCCAGAAATATGGTCAATGTCCATCCCCTTCCAGTTCTGGGGTTTATTCCCCTGCCTAGCAGTCCGCCAACCGCAGTATGTGCAGCTATAATCATGGCCAAAACCCTCTATTCCCTCTGTTTATTATTGGTCTGGTTGAGAATAATTGTGGAACCCGATAGCCAGAGCAGAAAAATAAGGATAACCGAGAGTAAAAACAGGGTTTTTTTCAATTTTGCTCACCTGCCCATCCTTTATGTTTTAACTATTCCTGATAATGGGGTGACACTCCTGCAAAATAATTTTCAAAATTACTATCAGAATGATTACCCTGGTTTTTTATCAAAGTTTTTCACACAGCGCTCAAATACTCTTACCAGCTCATAAAAATTATGTTAGATTTATTTTTTTATTTAGAGGCTTAAAAAGAGGAAAAGAGCCCCCGTTTCCATAACATTATAATCAAGCAAAAGTCAAAATGAAAGAGCCGATAAGGCCGAACATATCATAATTTCGGGAGAGAATAAATCCATCATGAAAAATCACGAGAGCGAAAACCTCAAACCATTCCGGATAAAATATTACCATGTCATATTCTTTGCCCTGCTGATGCTGGCAGTTTTTTATGTCTTCAGTTTTCTGGTTGATATTTATGATTATATGGGCGTCAGAAGCTGGCTTTATGAACACGAAAGTATCACGGTGCCCTTTCTCTGGGATTACCTTTTTACCGAAGGTGGGCCGGCAGAAATTTTGCAGTGGCTATTCATCGGTCTCTTCGGTCTCACGGCCGGCTATCTATCCGGTCTGCTCAGAGCCAGAGACCAGTATCGCCCCTCCCGCTTCTGGTTTCTCTTTGCGGTTCTGGCAGTTTTTATGATAATGGAGGATGCCGGCAATGTCAGGCACTTTTTGACCACGAGAGGTGTGCTGCTGTTCCGCGATGAGATGATCTACCGCTCAGTGACCGAACTGATTTATTTCGGATTCATCGCTCTGATTCCTTTAACAGCACTTATCAAATACCGCCGGCAGCTCTTCCGGCATCGCCGCACCACAGCCCTCCTGCTGACTGGATGTTTTCTCTATGCTCTGGCCGTCGGTATGTCGGGCACCAGGGATATCCGTTTCTGGTACCAGACCGCCGGAAATATTATATATGAGTGGACACTGGAATTAGGTGGAGAGGACCTCCAGACCCTCTATGAGGAAACTGATGAAATTCTGATGAACATGGGACAGATTGAAGTTCGCTATCGCATGATGGATTATCTGGTCGAGGAAAGCCTCGAACTGCTGGGAGCCGCCTTTCTCTGGGCATCCTCGCTCTCTCTTCTTGAATATCTGCCATATATCTCTTCGCAAAGTGAGGATGATGAAAAAATATGATATTAGACAAACTTCCCTGTAAAAAATTAATTTTACTGCCATTGATGATTATATTTTCCGCCACAGCTGTGATTCTCATGAGCGGGAACTATAATACCTTCTTCTCTGCTGAACCCCCTTACTACCCCGCTGATATCGAACCCGATTCGGAAAATTACCGGAATGAACTGCAGGACATGCAGTTTGAAGAAGAATATAATGTCATTGTAACCGGAAGTGATCCAGAAGGCATAGCCGCCGCCCTGGCCAGCGCCCGCAATGGGCTTGAAACTCTTCTCATAGATGAGCGCGATAAGCCCGGAGGTCTGATGGTGAAGGGAGGACTCAATACCATCGACATGAACTACGG
>CAYXAK010000190.1:0-2660 GCA_964462585.1 uncultured Halanaerobiaceae bacterium | reverse complement strand
CATGAGAGAATCCGCCAGGATATTATGGGCACTCCCAGCAGACCGCGTATGTGTGTTAGCCGCAGTCTCAAAAATATACATGTTCAGATCATAGATGATCTTCGTCAGGAAACACTGGTATCTGCCTCAACAAACGAACCGGGTATCAGTCAGGAAGTTGAGTATGGCGGCAACAAAGAGGCTGCCAGAGTTGTAGGTGAAGCTGTAGCTGAAAGAGCGCTGGAAGAGGGCATCCAAAAGGTTGTTTTTGACAGGGCTGGATACAGGTATCACGGTCGTGTGAAGGAGCTGGCCGATGCGGCCCGTGAAGCAGGATTAGAGTTTTAAGAAAAGGAGGCGATGAAATGATATATCCCGAAATTGATCCAGAAAAACTGGATCTGGATGAAAGAGTTGTTGATATCAACAGGGTTTCCAAGGTTGTTAAAGGTGGACGTAAATTCAGTTTCAGTGCCCTGGTGGTAGTGGGAGATGAAAATGGTTATGTCGGTGCAGGCTATGGCAAGGCAAATGAAGTTCCCGAGGCTATTCGCAAGGGCATCGATGATGGCAAGAAGAATCTGATAGAGGTGCCCATGGTTGAAGAGACCATACCCCATGAGATAACAGGTGTATTTGGAGCGGGCAAAGTTCTGCTCAAACCCGCCGCTCCCGGTACTGGCGTTATCGCAGGTGGTCCTGTCAGAGCTGTTCTGGAACTGGCCGGTATCAGAGATATACTGACCAAGTCTATAGGCAGCTCCAATCCCATAAATATGGTCAAAGCCACAATCGATGGTCTGGACAGGCTGAAGGATGTTGAAGAGGTGGCCCGTCTTCGCGGCAAGTCAGTTGAAGAGATTACCGGTTAATATGAGTTTTAAACAGAAGGAGGTGCAGGAATGAAACTCCACAATCTCAGCCCTAAAGAGGGTTCAAAACAGAAAAAGAAAAGAGTTGGCAGGGGCAATGGTTCCGGACGCGGCACTTACTGTGGACGCGGAATCAAAGGACAGAATGCCCGGGCAGGAGGCAGTGTAGGTCCCATCTTCGAAGGTGGACAGACCAGGCTGTTTCGCAGATTGCCCAAAGTGGGTTTTAACAACAAATTCAAGAAAGAGGTCAATATCGTCAATGTTAAGGATCTCAATGGCTTTCCTGCTGACAGTGAGGTAACACCTGAACTGCTGGAAGAAAGAGGTCTAATCTCCAGCATACCCGGAGATGGCGTTAAAATCCTGGGGGATGGGGAGCTGGAAGTATCTCTGACAGTAAAAGCACATGATTTCAGTGAATCCGCGCGGAAAAAAATAGAAGCCGCCGGTGGGAAGACTGAGGTGATTTAAGGTGATTGACGCTCTCAGAAATGTATTTAAAGTTAAAGACCTGCGCAATAAAGTCTTATTTGTGCTGGGTGTTATGGTCATATACCGCATAGGTGCTCATATTCCTGTGCCTGCTGTCGATGTCTCCATAGTGCAGGAGATGCTCTTTGCCGGCGGCCCTGAAGGCGATGCCGGTGGAGCTCTGGAGTTTTTCGATATGTTTGCCGGGGGAGCTCTCTCAAACTTTTCAGTTTTTGCCATGAGCATTACACCCTATATTACCGCCTCTATCATCCTGCAGCTTTTGCAGGTAGTCAGCCCCCGCCTGGAGGAACTGGCCAGATCAGGACGTGAGGGCAAGAAGAAAATTGCTCAGTATACCAGATATTTAACGATTGTTCTGGCTGTTATACAGAGCATAGGAATTACAACTTATATTGCGCAGTTTGGAGCTGTACCTGATGCCACCATGTTTGACTGGGTATCTATAATAATCAGTCTCACGGCGGGAACAGCTATTTTGATGTGGCTGGGTGAGCAGATCAACGAACACGGAATTGGCAATGGTATATCAATATTGATTTTTACTTCGATTATAGCTCGTTTCCCCATGGAGCTGGCCGAGACCTGGAGCCTCTTCAGAGCGGGTGCAATAACCGTATTCAATCTGGTTCTCTTCGGGATTCTGGCCGTAATTATTGTTGGCGGTATCGTCTTTGTTCAGCAGGGAGAGCGCAGAATTCCTGTTCAGTATTCCAAGAGAGTTGTGGGGCGTAAGGTTTATGGAGGCCGCAGCACTCATATTCCCATGAAGGTCAATCAGGCCGGTGTTATGCCCGTCATATTTGCTTCATCAGTTCTTATGTTTCCCGGTGTGCTTTCACAGATTCTGCCCTTTGAATGGGCCGAGGGTATGGCAGCGATAATCCAGCCCGGATCGACTCTCTATCTGTTTCTCTACGGTGCGCTGACCTTCTTCTTCACCTATTTCTATACTGCCATCACCTTTAATCCGGAGGAAGTCGCCGAGAATATGAAAAAACACGGTGGCTTCATCCCCGGTATCAGACCGGGACAGGCTACAATTAATTATCTGGACAAAATACTTGTGCGGGTCACTCTGGTCGGGGCTGCATTTCTAACAGTCGTAGCTCTTCTCCCCTTTGCCATGAGGCCGCTGACAGGTGTCGATATAGCCTTTGGAGGTACTTCTCTTCTTATCATGGTAGGTGTTGCTCTGCAGACCATGCAGGAGATCGAATCACATCTGCTCATGCGCCACTATGAAGGATTTATGGAGTGATAAAAAGGAGGTAGACCTATGAACCTTGTGCTGCTGGGGCTGCCCGGTGCCGG
>CAYXAK010000189.1:0-2677 GCA_964462585.1 uncultured Halanaerobiaceae bacterium | reverse complement strand
TTGTCCCGCTGCTGCGGGAGCTGGGATGGCGGCGATCGGCCCGGATAGTGGCCTGGCTTCCGGAAGAGCTGACACTGGAGCTGGTGGATGAGCTGGAGATTGAGGAGGAGAGAAAGCTCTTCAACTATCTGGACAGTGATGAGGTGGCGGATATTCTCGACCATCTCAGCCATGAAAAGCAGGAGGAACTCTGGAAGAAGCTCCATCCCGCCCAGGAGGAGGAGGTGCGGGCTCTGAGCAGCTACGAGCCCGAGAGTGCTGCCGGCCACATGGAGAGAGAATATGTGGCAGTTTCGCTCGAGGCCAGCGTTTCAGAGGCGCTGCAGCAGCTTCGTTCAGCCCGAAGGAAGATCAATAATACGGCTTATGTCTACATAGTGGACAATATGGACAGGCTGCAGGGAGTGATATCTGCTCAGGAACTCAGCTTTGCCAGCAGGACGGAGCAGGTTAAGAATATCATGCACCGGGGTGTGCATGTGGCCAGAGTCGATGAGCCAGTGGAAGAAGCCGCCCGCACGCTCAAATACCGCCGCTATAATCTGCTTCCGGTGGTAACCGGAGAGGATGAACTGGTGGGAGTGCTGACACTGGATACGGCCATCGACCAGCTTTCGGAGGAGCTGGCAGAAGATTTCGTATCGCTGACAGGAACCAGCGGTGAGGAGAGCTTCTTCACCAGGCCCCGGGATGCCATCCGCATGCGTCTGCCCTGGATGGCCGGCAACGTCTTTCTCAATCTGGGTGCTGTTGCAATTATCAGCAGCTTCGAAGAGACCATAGCTCAGATTGCAATCCTGGCAGCTTTTCTGCCCATGATCACCGATATGGGCGGGAATGTGGGCATACAGGCGCTCTCTGTCTCCATCCGCAGCATCGCCCTGGGGGAGGTGCAGCTGGGCGATATCTTCAGAGCCCTGCGCAAGGAGGTGGCAATAGGCATCTTCAACGGTCTGGTGCTGGGCCTAATTTTTGCCCTGCTGGCTTATTTTCTGGAGGGCATTCCCCTGCTGGGCATAGTCGCCGGTGTGGCCCTGGCCACAAATGTGCTTGTGGCCGGTATTGTGGGGGGAACACTGCCCTTTTTGATCAAGAAGCTGGGCAGGGATCCGGCCATGATGACCGGACCCTTTCTCACCACTATCACCGACATAACCGGAGTTACCATCTATCTGGGACTTAGTACACTGTTTCTGCTGGGGGTTATTGTGTAAAGAAATAGAACTGAAAAATAGATCTGCAGTGATAATCGGGCCTGACACCTGGGTATAAACTACCAATTTGCCGGCCATTAATTTTTTTAATGGCGGTTTTATCTCCCGGAATGGCGGGGGAAAGAGGCTGTCTGCGCATATTTTCAAAAAAATAAAAAAATGCAGGAAAAGAGCCCCGAATCTTAAATTGCGTAAATAAGAGGCGAAGATGGCTGCTCATGCTGCAGAGGGGATTTTTGCAGAGCGGCTGACGGAAAGGAGGGGAGCCGGTGATGGATACGGAGGAAGCTGAAATTGTTGGGACCGAGGAGCTCAAACCGGGCATGCGGGCAGCCACTGATATTGAGAACAGATATGGTGGTGTGCTGGTGCCGGCCGGAGAGGTGCTGACCGGAAGCAAAATCGATAAATTAAAGCAACTGAACTACAAGCTTGTTTATATTATTTCCGAAGAGGATCATGACAGCAATCTTGATGGTCTGGGTATAAAGGAGAAGGCCTATCGCAGCGATGTCAGAAGAGCTGCTTCTTTATATAAACGTTTGAAATATGAAGAGGAGATTGATTACGATGAATTTCGCCTTCTCACCAAAAACACCATGGAGATGAGCTCCACGCTGGAGCTGGACGAACTATTGAATATGGTGCAGGATGCAGATGAATACACCTATACCCATCTGATTAATGTTGGTATACTCTGCAGCATGATGGCAAAATGGCTGGATCTTTCTCAAAAACGAACTGAAAAACTGACCCAGGCCGGACTGCTGCATGATGTGGGCAAAGCCAAAATTTCTGAGGAAATATTGAACAAACCGGATACACTGTCAGAAGAGGAGTTTGATGAGGTGAAAAAGCATTCTCTATACGGTTATAAAATGATAGACAGATCTAAATTTATCAGTGACGAGGTGGCCCGGGGTGTGCTGACACATCACGAAAAGTATGGAGGTGGAGGATATCCTCTGGGGATAAGCGGCAAGGATATCCCTCTTTTTGGCCGTATACTGGCACTGGCCGATGGTTTTGATGCCATTACTTCTGCGCGAATTTACCGCCGCAAGAGAAGTCCCTTCGAGGCGCTGAAGATATTCAGGCGGGAAAACTTTACCCACTATGATCCCGAACTGCGTGAGATCTTTATGGAGAAGGTGCCCAATTATTTCATGAAAGAAAAAGTCCGCCTCAATGATGGCAGTGAGGGTAAAATTGTTTTCATTAATTACAGAGAACCCGAACATCCCATGGTTAAGATAGAAGACAACGGTTATGTTGATCTTTCCGAAAAACCGGAGCTGAAGATTGAAGAGATTATCAGAAACTGAGCAATATTTGTTGACAAATTGCCCTTTTTTTATTAAAATAGGGTGTGTAAGAAAGATGCATGCAAAAAATTTAATAAAAATTATAAGTGCGCCTGTAGCTCAATTGGATAGAGCGACTGACTACGGATCAGTAGGTTG
>CAYXAK010000188.1:0-2682 GCA_964462585.1 uncultured Halanaerobiaceae bacterium | reverse complement strand
TCTTCATAATGTAATCACCACTCATTGAGTTTTTAACAGCACTGGAACTGTATTTAAATTAATTAGCTGACGGATTTACAGACCGTGATTTATAGCCAGAAATTAAGAACATATGCAGGGAACAGATGACTGTGGTGGTTTTATAGATTTATCATATCAGATCAGCAAAGTAAAAGCCAGCATTGTCCCATTTTATTTTTTTCACAAAAATATTAAAATAATCGGCATTAACAGAATTCTGGATGACAGTAGCAAATCCTGCCTCTTCAGCAATTGTATACAGCGATTTAATTTTCTGATAACTACCTTTTTCTCTGAAATACAATATTTTCTGGTGTGCAGTCCATGGCTGGCAGGGTGAAAAACCATAAATAAATCCGCCAGATATTTAACGATATCTGGCGGATTTATTTGCTTTAATCTATATATGCGGTGGCATCTTCAATTTAATAGCTGGAAACATAACCATGTCTTCTGGGATCTGCTCCTCCCAGAAGTTCTCCTGTTTCCGGATCAATCATTATCGCCTGAGCTCCTCCCGCAGTGCCTATATCATTTACCTGATGTCCTCTGCTCTCCAGAGCCGAGATCATCTCCGGATTTTCTTCATAGAGACCGCTTTCAATTTCAAGTGGCCCATTTCTATTTATTATCCTGGTGACGTTAATGGCCTTTTGAGGATCCATATCGAATTCCAGTATATTGGTTACCACGTTTAGAACGACACCAAAAATTCTGCTGCCTCCGGGAGAGCCAGCTGTCAGGAAAGGGGCCCCATCTTTCATAACTATAGTCGGTGTCATACTGCTCCTGGGGCGCTTTCCACCCAGAGTATCATAGGCATCTACAGCCGTACTTCTAAATTCCCTGCCTCCTTCAGGTCGATTGGCCACCGGCAGACCGTCCTCATGCCTGGGGACTGGATTAAAATCGGTAAGCTCGTTGTTCAAAAGAAACCCACGGCCGGGAACTACCAGTCCGGAGCCAAAAACCTGTTCGATAGTTGAGGTTACGGCTACAGCATTGCGATCTTCATCGACCACTGAAAAGTGCGTTGTTGAGCCTTCCTGCACCTGAGTGCCGCTGGCAAATTGAGGGATAGCCTCTTCGTCCATCACCCAGGGAGTTCCAGGCAACCCTTCAATATACCAGGGATTGCCGGGTTCAACAGGTGTGGAAAGTGCTCTGTGAGGTTTGATTTCGTCGCGTCTTACTTCCGCATATTTCTTTGAAAGCAGACCTTCAATGGGCATATCAACCCAGTCTGCGTCGGCCATATATCGATTTCTATCGGGGAAGGTCACTTTCTGGGCCTCATTGAAGTAATGAACCATATCAAGTGTTCCCCAGCCCATTGCGGCCAGATCATATCCCTCAAGTATATTGAGCATTTTTATCATGGAGATGCCCCCTGAGTTAGGAGGACCCATGGCGTAAATATCATATTCTCTGAAAGTGCCTTTTACCGGCTCTCTCTCCACCGCTCTATAATTTTTCAGATCATCCAGTTCCATTAAACCCGGGTTAACCTCCGCTTCCTGTACAGCTTCTACTATATCCTCGGCAATTTCCCCCTCGTAGAATACCTCCGGCCCCTCCTCCGCTATCAGCCGGAATGTATCTGCCAGATCTTCGTTTATCAGCATATCTCCTTCCTGCAGGGGGTTGCCATCCTCATCAAAATATATCTCTCTTGTAGCCTCAAAATGGCCGAGCTTCTCTTCATTTGCTTCTATGAAACTTGCATCATCTTCCCGGAGGGGAAAACCCTCTTCAGCCAGTTGAATTGCCGGCTCAAGCGCTTCGGCAAGTGTAATTGTGCCATGATCCTCCAGAGCCTTTGCAATTCCGGCCAGAGTACCAGGCACACCCACGGATTTGCCGCCGGCAACTCTTCCTTCTTCACCACCTGTAAAGGGGATGATATCACCGTCTTCATCCAGAAAAACTTCTTCATGATAATTATAGGGAGCTTCTTCTCTGGCACAGATAGTTAACACTTCATCCTCTTCTTCCAGATATATAACCATGAAAAATCCTCCACCGATGCCGGTCATATAGGGTTCAACCACATTGAGTGAAAACTGAGCCACAGCGGCGGCATCGACGGCGTTGCCACCATCTTTCAGCACTTCCAGCGCCGCATCCGAAGCCAGTTTTCTGGCTGTAGCCACCATTCCATTTTCTGAAACTGCCGCCTCCTCATAATGGCCCTCATGGTAGACTATATCATGAAAATCAGCCTGAACTAAATCTCCAGCCAGAACCAGAGAAATGGCGACTATTAAGGAGACCATCATGACCCTTCTAAAAACTTTATTCATCTTATTCTCCCCCTTTATAATTTTCTGATATTTAAGTGTATTTTACCTCCTTTCCAAATCCAAATTCAACCTGTTAATTCAGCCTGTCAATCCGTCTCTGCCAGTCATCTCAGACCTCATAAAATGCCCGGGATAACTCCCTGTATTATCACCTCCAGATTATATTGTCAGGATTTGGGTCTATCGAAGTTTAATAATGGGTCTCACACCACAATGACGAGGAGTGTGAGACCCATCTCATATTAACTGATTTCTTCTGACTTTCTTTATTCATAAAAATGAACTTCTTTTAGATGTGGACTTTAACGGGGATCCTCGAAGAAAAGACCTCTATTATAGTGATAATCTTTAAAGTCAG
>CAYXAK010000187.1:0-2683 GCA_964462585.1 uncultured Halanaerobiaceae bacterium | reverse complement strand
TGGGCATCATTGAAGCCTGCCAGCACGGTCCTGCCGCCGAGATCTCTATCGGGGTAATCACCATAACGTCCCATCAGTGCTTTTTCCGGACCGATGGCCTTAATATGTCCTTTTTCTATGACTATAGCCCCTCTTTCATACCAGCTGTCACTCTTTTCCCGCACGGTGCAGTTTCTCAGGATGAGCTTTTCCGGGCTTCTATCATCTTTAGAGAGATCATCTTTTCTCATATTTTAAAACCCCCATCTGTTTAATATGATATCATATCTGACCTCCACCTCCCAGGGCAAAAAAATTTGCATTATCCGCAAATGATTTTGTCAGAATGGAGGATACTCACTCCGCCTGCAGAAGTTTAAATACAGGCTGGCAATAAAATTTCTGGAGGTGGAGTGGTATATGCGGACAGATGTAACGATGGCCGAAGACTGCAGCTATCTGCTCGATGAAGCCGCCTGGAATCAGGTTTTATCCTCCCTGGATGAGGGTGTTCACGTGGTCGATGAACACGGCCGCACACTCCTCTACAATGATACGGCCTCCAGCCTGGATGGCCTGGAGCCGGAGGAGGTTGTGGGCAGAAATATATTCACCGTATTTCCCTCACTCACACTGGAGAACAGCACTCTCATGCGCACGGTTCAGAGCGGTGAGCCGCTGGAGAATGTTCTGCAGTCCTTCATAAACAGGCGGGGTGAGGAGATAACCACCGTAAATTCCACAGTACCGCTCGAGCTCAGCGATGGCAGCCGCGGTGCCCTGGAGATCTCAAGGGATATAACGCTTCTGCAGGAACTTGTTGACGATGTCAGCAATCTGCGCCGCTGTCTGGGTGAACACAGAGTCCGGTCCGGGGCAGTGCCCGGAAGCGATCAGGCAGAAGAGCGTATTGAGAATAATACCAGCTATACTTTTTCCGATCTCAAAGGCCGGGATGAGAAATTTCGGGCGGTGATAGAGGAGGCGATCAGAGCAGCCTCTTCCGACTCCACGGTGATGATCAGGGGTGAGACGGGCACGGGCAAAGAGCTTGTAGCTCAGGGCATACACAATGCCAGCCCCCGCTCCGATTCACCCTTTATCGCCCAGAACTGTGCCGCACTGCCCCGCGATCTGCTGGAAGGACTTCTATTCGGCACAGAGGAGGGAGGATTTACAGGTGCCAGGAGCAGGCCGGGGCTTTTTGAACAGGCCTGTGGGGGCACCATCCTCCTGGATGAGATAGATGCCCTGGATTACGATCTGCAGGCCAAGCTTCTGCGCGTCGTGCAGGAAAGCCGGGTGCGCCGCATAGGCAGTCAGGAGGAGAAGAAAGTCGATGTAAGAATTCTGGCCACCATGAACAGCGAACCGGAGCAGGCCTTTGCTGAGGAGAGGCTGCGGGAGGATCTATATTATCGACTGGCCGTTGTCAGCCTCAAACTGCCCCCACTGCGCCGGCGCCGGGATGATATTCCCCTGCTCATCGATCATTTTGTAAATACCTTTAATGCGGAGTTCGACCGCCGGCTGGCCGGGTTCTCCCCCGGGCTGAGAGAAAGGCTTAAAAACCACCACTGGCCCGGCAATGTGAGGGAGCTAAAGCATTTTGTCGAGGCCTGCTTCAATCTCTGCCGGGGTGAGAAGGGTATAACCTGGCAGAATCTCCCCCATCAGCTGCGGGAGAAGCTGGAGCAGGATGAGGAGGAAATGCCGGCCTGGCGGGAACAAATTGACCGGGATGAACTCCCCCCGCTGCAGGAGTTTTTGGCCGGAATTGAGAGGGATCTGATAGCTGAGGCCCTGAGCCGCGAGGAGGGCAATATCTCCGCAGCAGCCAGGGAGCTGGAGATATCCCGGCAGTCTCTGCAGTACAAGCTGGATAAATATGATCTGAGATAGAGCAGGACTGGCACGGTAGTTGCATCAACAATTAAACAGCTAATGCAGGCTCACAGCAAAGAGAAAGGAGTTTTAGAATGGACATGTGGCTTCTGCTCGCCTTTCTGCTGGCGGGCATGGCAGCCGGATATTTCTATTCTGAGAGCAGGATTCTCAGAGCGATCTCCGGATACATACTTCACATAGGACTGCTGATTCTGATCGGCATTATGGGCGCAAGAATAGGTGCAGATGAGGGGATAATCGCCGACCTGATGAGAATAGGTCTGAACTCATTTCTGCTGGCGGTCGGCGGTATCATAGGCAGCATAGCTTTTCTGCATCTTTTTAGCTTCTATCTGGCCGCGGCCCAGACCGTGCGCGGTGAGGAGGGAGAAAAGCAGTATGAGGAGATGATAAGCGGTGAAGATGGCACCTCGATGCGCCTTACCTTTATCATACTGCTGATGGTGGGGATAGGCCTGGTCACAGGCTGGCTCCTGCCCTCCGGTGTGCTGCCCTGGCTGGAGGGTTCCACCCAGTATGCCCTGGCTCTGCTGCTTCTGGGTGTGGGCATAGATCTGGGCCTGAGACACCAGGTGCTGGGCCATATCAAAAAACTGGGCTGGAGGATCATCATGATACCGCTCTTTGTGGCCGCAGGCAGCATCACAGGCACCATTCTGGCCGGCACGGTTCTGGGGCTGGCAGTGCGCGAGGCCGGTGCCGTGGGAGCGGGCTTCGGCTGGTACAGCCTCTCGGCTGTTCTGATCACGGATATCTACACGGTGGAGCTGGGGTCTATGGCCTTTCTCACCAATAT
>CAYXAK010000186.1:0-2703 GCA_964462585.1 uncultured Halanaerobiaceae bacterium | reverse complement strand
CATTTCCAGAATTACCGAGGCTTACCTCTTCCATCTCACCGGGCCCGGCGCTGAGCTCACAGCTGCCGGAAGCCAACACTTCCCCTTCTGCCTGCAGCCGCCAGCACAGTTCAACATCGCCCAGGCTGCGGAAATCATATTCGTTTTCGACCGCAATTCTGGCCTTTATAATGTCGGCTCCCTCTATATCATTATCATTTTCCTTCTCCACTTTTCTCTTCCCCATCTTTTCCTCAAGCTCCAGCAGTTCGACCTTGATAGGCGCTATAACTGAACGATATTCCTTCAAACCCGGTGAAGGAGTGCGGTCCGGAAAGACAAGACCGTTGATGTTAAAGTTGCTGTCATGCGGCTCATCGCCAAAATCACCGCCATAGGCAAAGAACTGCTCCGAATCTTTGCGGCCATGTCGATAAGCTGCCAGACCGACAGGTGCTGCCTCAGCTTCTCCGTCCTGCTTTAAAGCCAGCAGCCCCTGGTCCAGCCAGTCCCAGACAAAACCGCCCTGGGCGGAATCATAGCGGCGGAAAATCCGCCAGTAATCGGCAATCTCTCCTGGACCGTTGCCCATGG
Source organism: uncultured Halanaerobiaceae bacterium (assembly GCA_964462585.1). Classification (GTDB taxonomy): domain Bacteria; phylum Bacillota; class Halanaerobiia; order Halanaerobiales; family Halarsenatibacteraceae; genus Halarsenatibacter. The sequence goes on along the minus strand of CAYXAK010000186.1, from coordinate 2,130 downwards.
CATGCACAAATTCACACAGTATCAGCGGTTTATCACCACGTGCGGCCAGCTCTTCCGTTTCGGTAAGATCGGGGTACATAGGGCCGATGATATCGACAATTTCCTGCTTTTCATCCGGCTCATAATGCAGCGGACGGCCGCTGTCCATCTCTCGGGCCAGCTCTGCCATAGCCTTATGGTTGCTGCCCAGGTCGGATTCATTGCCGAGGGACCAGATTATTATCGAGGGCCTGTTTTTAAAATGGGCCACCATTCTCTCCATGCGGTCCAGATATTCATCCCGCCAGTTCTCACGATCGCTTATATGTTCTATATTCTCAACTTCCTCCAGACCGTGACATTCCAGATCTGTCTCGGCCAGCACATAGAGTCCATAGCTGTCACAGAGATGATAGAAAAGGGGATCGTTGGGATAGTGAGCCGTGCGCACGGCATTTATGCTGTGCTGTTTCATAAGCTCAAGGTCTTCTTTCATCTGCTTCAGACTCACCGCTCTGCCCAGATTGGGATCGAAATCATGACGGTTAACTCCCCGCACCATGATGGGCTGGCCGTTGACTTTGAGCTGACCATCTTCGATCTTCAGGCTGCGGAAACCGACTCTGTCAGCTATAACTTCCTGGACTTCGCCATCTTCATCCTCCAGTATCAGATACAGCCTGTAGAGATGAGGTGTTTCGGCCGTCCAGGCCTTTATACCTTCGATCTCACCGGAGAGATTCAGCTGATATTCTATGTTTTCCCGCTGATAATCTTTCGCCACATTGCAGCGCTCCCTGCGGTGCCCCGGATCAACTTCATGCTCCGGATCACCTTTATCCAGATCATCCCCGGAAGGCCAATCTATCTCACAGCTGAGTTCATTCAGCAGCTCATCCCCCTCACAGACCAGGGCCCTGACCTGCATCTTGCTCCCCTCTTCAGGGCCCGATATCATTTTTTCGCTCTCGCTATTGGGAGATAACATAAGGGTCAGATCGATATCCAGCTCACCAGTAATCTCACTTTTTTCCAGCTCCACCGGGGGCGGGCTTTCTTTCAGATCGCTCTGCACCTGATAATCGAAGATCTCACTGCCGGGAGCGGCATAGAGGTGAACACTGCGAAAGATTCCGCTCAGCCACCACATATCCTGATCCTCCAGATAGCTGCCATTACACCACTTCATGACCTTCACCGTTATCTGATTCCGGCCGGGACAAGCCTGCTGGCTTATATCAAACTCGGCCGGCAGCCGGCTGCCCTGACTGTAGCCAGCTTCCTCACCATTTACATAGAGATAAAAGGCAGAATCCACACCGGCAAAGCGCAGATATAGCCTGCGTCCCTGCCAGCTCTCCGGCAGGTGAAAATCCCTTCTGTAGACAGCGGTGGGATTTTGGGAGGGCACTGCGGGCGGCTGGACGGGAAAAGGATACTGCACATTGGTATAATGAGGGCGGCCGTATCCGGCCAGCTGCCAGTGATAGGGCACGGGCATATCATCCCACTGCTCATCAGTCCCAGCCCCCGCCGGCTCGGGCACTTCCTCAGGGTGGGAATACATCTTAAACTGCCAGCTGCCGTCCAGACAGCGGTGATATTTTCCGGCTGCAATTTCACCTCCCTGCTGCCATTTCTCGGGAAAATCAAAGTTCTTTGCCCCGGCCAGGTCGGCAAAGGCAAACTTGTGGCTGCGAGGTGCCACCCTGCCGCGGCTGACCAGCTCTGGATCCTCCCATTCCTTTAATTCCATTTCTATATCCTCCGCTCTATGCTCACCACTTCTACATATCCCGTCTTTGCCGCTCATAATGACCTCCTCTTCTCAATTTATCGCTCATCTTTTTATTCCACTCTACTCAGTTTCACTGCAGCTCCGGCAGCCAGTCACCGTGAGCTTCGATCAGATCATCACATAGAGATATCGTCTCTTCGATTGAAAGCTCAGAAGATGTGTGGGGGTCGAGCAGTGCCGCCTGGTAGAGGGCATCCTTATTCTGCTCCAGAGCTGCCTTCTCGGCCAGCAGATGGACATTGATGCTGGTGCGGTTCAGGGCGGCCAGCTGCGGGGGCAGCTCACCCACATGGCAGGGATTAATGCCATTTTCATCGACGAGACAGGGCACCTCGACCACGGCTGAATCGGGC
>CAYXAK010000185.1:0-2732 GCA_964462585.1 uncultured Halanaerobiaceae bacterium | reverse complement strand
ATTTAATGCCAGATTACGAAAAGTTGAGCGAAAAGGTAATCGAAGGTGCCCAGGAAGATGTGAAAGAGCTAACTCAGGCAGCAATCGATGAGGATGCCGATCCCCAGGAGATAATCACACAGGGTCTTATCGGAGGCATGAATGTCGTGGGTGAGAGATTCAAGGCCGGTGATATGTTTGTGCCCGAAGTATTGATGTCGGCCAAGGCCATGAAGGCCGGCATGGAGCTGGTGAATCCTCTGTTGACGGAGGGAGACCGCTCCGAATCCGCCACCGTTGTGCTGGGTACAGTTGAAGGTGACCTCCATGATATCGGCAAGAATCTGGTGGCCATGATGCTGGAGAGCGGCGGCATGGAAGTAATAAATCTCGGTGTCGATCTGGAAGCCGATGAGTTTGTCCAGGCCGTCAAGGAAAATGATGCTGACGTGCTGGGCATGAGCGCCCTGCTCACAACCACCATGACCGAGATGCAGGATGTTATAGAAGTGCTGGAAGAAGAGGGAATAAGAGAAGATGTTAAAGTAATGGTGGGAGGTGCACCGGTTACACAGGAGTTTGCCGATGATATCGGTGCCGATGGCTGGGCCCCTGATGCCGCCACGGCCAAGGATTTAGTGCTGGATATGACAGCTTGATCTGATTTGAACATAATCTGTTGAACATAATGTGAATATAAATCTGGCCCTCTCAGGGGTTGGGGGCTGTAAAAACACAGGCGCACCGGGTATAGAGCTGCCCGGTGCGCCTGTGATTGTGATATATTTTTTCATTTAGACCATAACTGCTAATATAATTCAGAGCTGCGAATATTTCAGCATTTTATATATGATGAGGTATTATATCGGGGACCTCCCGGATGAAGGCCGCCTCTGTAGAGATTGTCCAGTTTTTTCTCGTTCATGATGACACCCTTTTTGATGCATTCCTGCAGAAAAGCTTCGATATCCTCTTTGAGGTCTTCCTTATCCTCTCCTTCGGACGGTCGATGAGAGAATCGCTTTTTGAACTCTCTCTGCACATAGGTCTTGAACTTAGGAGAGGGGTAAGAGAAGTGATTCTTTTCATCGATCGAGATTCTTGTGCGCCCATTACGGATTTTGATCGTCACCTTGGGAATCTCCTCTTGAGCCACACCAATTCACCCCTCCTGGTAAAAATTTTCTTGTTGACACACAGTCATCCGGATTGCTTATAACTCTCCTAATACCATTATAGGAAAAAAATCAAAAAAATACAAAGATAAAAATTGCCTATATCCCCCTTGTAAATAATAACAATTATTGATACAATAGATTCAGTATAGAATTATCGATCTGTGGAGCAAATAATTGTTTTCAGGGGAGTTGATTGTGATCAGAACTGCAGCCATTCTGTTCTTGATGATTTTTATTGTGATGTCTGCCGGAGCTGTCCGGGCGGATGCCGGTTCAACACCAATTGACGGGGAGATGAAAGATATGAATACAAAGACTGCCACCTTTGCCATGGGCTGATTCTGGGGCCCGGACGCTTCCTTTGGTATTATGCCGGAGGTAGTGCGGACCCGGGTCGGTTATGCCGGAGGCATAATCGATAACCCCACCTATGAGAATCTGGGCGAACACGCCGAGGCCATCCAGGTCGAATATCTCCCGGAGGAGATATCCTATGAGAAACTGGTGAGGAAGTTCTTTGAGGACCACAATCCCTTCAGGCGGAGCTTTTCCAGCCAGTACCGCTCGATTCTTTTCTACCACGATGAGGATCAGCTGGAGATTGCCCGCGAGGTAAAGGAGGAGCTGGAGGAAAGAGAAGGCCGGGAGATACGGACCGAGTTCAAGGAGTTCAGCCGGTTTCATCTCGCCGAGGATTACCATCAGAAATACTATCTCCAGCAGCGAAGGCCCTTTAAGGAGCATTATCTGGGTGAGATGAGCCAGGAGGAATTCGTCGACTCCACCGCTGTGGCCCGTGTCAACGGCTATATTGCCGGCCAGGGCAGCGGTGAGCAGCTGCAGGAGGAGATAGGCCAGCTGGGTTTGAGCGAGGACTTGAGAGAAGATCTGCTGAACGAATACGGGCTGGATTCTTCGGAAATAGAGATCGAATGTGCTTCCTGCTGTGGAGGGCTCAGTGCCGATGAGGTGGAAATTTCGGGTGAGCCAGATGAGACTGAGGGAGAGCTGAGAGAACGGCTGACGGATATGCAGTATAAGGTCACACAGCTCGACGCCACTGAACCCCCCTTCAACAATGAGTATTATGACCATGATGAACCGGGAATATATGTCGATATCGTTTCGGGAGAGCCGCTTTTCAGCTCCCGCGATAAGTTCAAATCAGGATCGGGCTGGCCCAGCTTCACCAGACCACTGGTCGATGATAATATTGTGGAGGAAGAGGATAGAAGCTTGTTTATGACCAGGACCGAGGTCCGAAGCCGTGAGGCCGACTCCCACCTGGGCCATGTATTTTCAGATGGGCCGGAGCCGACAGGACTGCGATACTGCATAAACTCCGCCGCCCTGAGATTCATACCCGCTGAAGAGCTGGCAGCAGAGGGTTATGAGGAGTTTGCCGGCGAGTTTGAGGAAGCAGAGGAGTCTCTTTGATAGCGGATATTATCTCTGCCTATAACTGACAATGTAAATTAATGATTAAATCGAAAATAGAACAGCTGAACTGTTAAAGCCGCCCTCAGGGGTGGCTTTTTTATTGGTTAACTGCTTTACTTACTAATCTAAATCCAG
>CAYXAK010000184.1:0-2770 GCA_964462585.1 uncultured Halanaerobiaceae bacterium | reverse complement strand
TGTAACGGCGGGAAAAGCCAGAACAATCACTGCCAGCACAGCTATCATGACAATCGTCCTCCCCCCGCCCGCATGCAAACCTCTCAAATCACCTGCCAGCAGAACACTCAGGGGCAGATGCAATAAGACCAGCAGAGCGGAGACCTCCATGGCAGTAAAATTGGGTGCCAGCAGAAAGACAAATACCAGCCCGCCGGCTATGGTGCCTGTGATCTCTATCAGATAGGCGCTGCTCACAGGCTGCTCCCGGGCAGAATGCTGAAAAAGCTGGGCGGCCAGGGGAAAAAGAACACCGTGAAAAATACCCGTAAAACCCACAGTCACCAGGGCAGTCAAAAGCATCTGGCCCAGGGACATGGCCTCTCCCACTATCATTCCCGGCAGACCATAGCCCAAAAATCGGGCCAGAAATATGGCTCCTATCAGTATAAAGGGATAGAGAACAAATACCGCCAGAAACCCCGTGCTCACCTTAAATTTTTTGAAACCAGTCAGCTTACCGCCCAGATAGGACCCCAGTCCTTCAAACAGCAGCCAGTTGGCGATAACTATGCTCAATGAGAGTTCATTGCCGAGAAATGTGACCATCAAAACCCTTATCAACAGAAGCTGACCGATCATGCCGCCGATACCAACTGTTATCACCGCTGCCGGCAGATACCAGTCCCGGCCTTTCATCCCCAGACACCGGCTATCTCTGTGCCACAGTACTGACAGCTGCCATCTGTTATATTGATATCGTGAACTGTAAAGTGGTGTCTGCTGATCAACTTCTCACCACATCCGGGGCAGAAAGTCGAATTGGCTTCATGTCCGGGCACATTTCCTATGGAAACGTGTTTGAGCCCCTGCTCCAGAGCTGTCTGCCGGCATCTCTCCAGTGTTTCCACGGGTGTGGAAGAGAGATCAGTCATCTGATAGGAGGGCATAAAACGGCTAAAATGCAGGGGGACATCTTCGTTGAGCTCTTCCACTATCCAGGAGGACATATCGGCAATATCAGCGAGATCATCGTTGTGATTGGGCAGGATCAGATTTACAATCTCCAGCCAGACCCCCTCTTCCTCTATAGTCTTGAGCGTTTCCAGAACAGGATCACGGCGGGCCTGACATATATCCCGATAAAAATCATCTGTAAAGGCCTTTAGGTCGACCGTTACAGCATCGATATGCTCCAGCAGATCCCGGAGTGGTTTTTCTTTCATACTGCCATTGCTGTGAAAGATGACATTGAGCCCGGTCTCCTGAGCCATGCTGGCGATATCGTACATATATTCATAGAATACTGTGGGCTCATTATAGGTGAAAGAAATGGAGGGCACGCCGCTGTTATGAGCTTCCTGCACTATCTCTTCGGGCTGAAGTTCATAGATTCTGCCCACCTCCTCCGGTCCCCGCTGGGAGAGATGCCAGTTATGACAGAATTTACAGCGAAAGTTACAGCTGGCGGTGCCCACACAGAGTATATCTGTACCGGGATGAAAGTGATGCATGGGCTCTTTTTCCACGGGATCGACATTTACAGCCGAAGGTCTGGCATATACCAAATTGTAGAGTTTGCCATCTCTGTTTTTTCTCACACGACAGAAGCCGGACTCCCCCGGTGGTATTCTGCAGCCCCGAAAGCAGATTTCACAGCTCACATCTCCACTGTCAAGTTCTGCGTAGTGATATGCTTCAAAGCCCGGCTGATTTTCACCGGCGGCAGTATTCACAGCGTTCTCCTCTCCTCCTCTCAACCAGCGATAGCCAAAAAAACCCGCTCCAGCAGCCGCACAAATTTTGAGAAAATCTCTTCTCTTCACCGCTCATCACCTCTGAATTATTGGTAACCCACCGGTATTAAGAGCAGAGGTTCGGCCTGTTCTGTGGTGATGATATTTCTGACCTCGTCATCATGAAAAGCGCCTATGATCACCGAGCCCATTCCCTCACTCTCGGCCATCAGAGATATATTCTGAGCTGCATGGCCGGACTCCATTTGCACATACTGCAGACCTCTTTCTCCATAACGGCCTGTGGTCCTCTCATATCTGGCGGCGATGATCACAACGGCCGGCGCCTCTCCTGCAGCCGGCTGTCCCAGAGCCGCCGCTGCCAGCTCTCCTCCCCGGCTGCCTTCAGCCTGGAGAGTGAGTTCGTGGTCACGGGTGCTGTAGTGATAGATGCCCGGTGTTAGCCCTTCCACATCGGAAGCCAGCAGATACAGCTCCAGAGGATTTGTCGCTCCGGCAGATGGTGAGGAGCGGGTTGGGCCCGCTACGCCGTCCACAGTTATGCCCTCTCCGGCCCAGAGCAGCCGGCCGACATCATCCCTGGAAAGGGGAGTATCTGCAAACTCACGCTGAGATTGGCGGTTATAGATGAGCTCGGTGAGTTCATCCTCCACGGCAATCTCCGGCAGCTCAATCTGCTCTTCCTTCTCTTCACTTCGGATTTCCGGCAAATACAGAGGCCAGCAGATCATTATCAGAGCCAGCACAGCAGCAGCAACGATCAGCAGGGCTTTTTTTCTGCCAGCAAACATGGAAATCCCCCCAAATTTTTCTGGGTTTTTATCTGCGCTCCTCCAGTTCAATCAATCTGCCTTTCTCTTCCAGCAGGTCTCTGGTATCCCGGTCACAGCTGAAGATTAGAACCTGATAATTTCCGGCCAGTTCAGCTATCAGTTCTGCAGCTCTTTTTTTGCGGGTGTAATCCAGATTGATAAGGGGCTCATCCATGACCAGAAAGGTCTCATCTTCGGCAAAGATATCCTCCAGCATCGCCA
>CAYXAK010000183.1:0-2770 GCA_964462585.1 uncultured Halanaerobiaceae bacterium | reverse complement strand
TTATGCTTTAATCTGCGGAAGGCCTTGGAATGCAGTATCCTGTCCCTGTCATTCTGAAAGACTGTCCGCAGTGAACACTGCTCCTCCCTCTTTTCTCTGCCCCTGCTCTCACAGCTCAGAGCAGCCCGGGGTGAGAGCATCTCTTTTTCCCTGTTTTCCAGCGATCTGCACCCGATAATATTATCATCTCTCATAGTTATATCAGCCCTTTTTGGTTAATCCTGAAAATAGTGCTGAACTTCGCTGGCTGATTCCTCGATGGATTTATTTGTCACGTTCAGGATAGGACAGCCTATCTCATCCATGATATTATCAGCATATTCTAACTCCTCATTGATTCTATCTATGGAGGCATACTGTGAATCGGGGCTCAATCCCAGAGACTTCAACCTCTCCTGCCTTATCTCATTAAGCACCAGAGGATCAATTGTGAGACCTATGATCTTCTCATCCGGATTTTCCAGCAGTATTTCCGGAACATCGACTTCCGGCACCAGCGGCACATTGGCAGCTTTGTAGCCCCGATAGGAGAGATAGATGCACATGGGGGTTTTGGAGGTGCGGGAAACGCCGACCAGGACGACATCGGCAAGCTCAATACCCTTGGGATCATTGCGATCATCGTATTTTACTGTAAATTCCATCGCTTCTACCCTGTCAAAATAGCTCTGATCCAGCTGATGTCTGAGGCCCGGCTGCAGCCTGGGTGTCTGCTGCAGCTTGTTCTCCAGCACATCCATCATGGGGCCCATTATATCGACCTGAGACAGGCCTCTCTCCCGGCCCATCTCACAGAAAAGCTCCCTCAGTTCCGGATCGATCAGGGTGAAGACAATCACCGCATCATCCTTGTCAGCCTCGAGTATGATGCTCTTAAGCTCTCTCTCTGTCTGCACATGAGAGTATTTTTTGATGCTTACACCGGCATCATTGAATTGACTGACAGCTGCCTCCACTACTATATTGGCGGTATCACCCAGGGAATCAGAGACGACATATATAGCTGTTTTCCCCTCCATTTATCCCCCTCCTACTGCTCATCCAGAGCAATATCGGCTATATCCATGACCGGCTCTATCAGTGTTGAGACCTCTTGCAGCAGTTTCAGCCTGTTCTTTCTCACATCTTCCTCATCCACCATCACCACCACATTGTCCAGAAAGGAATCGATGGGATCTTTGAGAGAAACGATGGCTTCTAGAGCTGGAAGATAGTTGTGGTTCTGGAAGTTCTCCTCGACTCGACCGAGTATCTCACCGTACTGACGATAGAGATCTTTCTCCTCGGCCTCCACAAATAGGTCTGATTCAATGCTCCCGGCCGGACTGCCCTGTTCGGCCAGATTCTGACATCTCTGCAGACCGTGAATGAGGGCTTCAAACTTATCCAGATTCATCTCCCGCAGCTCCATTACCGCCCGACATCGCTGCCAGCAGTCAGGAAGATCATCAAAGCCTGAAGCCATTACAGCTGAGATCACATCATATCTGATCTCACGCTGTGTCAGGTGGGAGTTGAGCCTGTCACCCAGAAAATCCTTCACCTCGCTGACAGTCTCACCCCCAGCCTCTATAAGCTCCGCGGTGCTCTCAATCATATTGTCCAGCGAAAGCTGCCAGTCTCTATCGAGCAATATGCGGATAATGCCCAGACCCTTTCGGCGCAGGGCAAAGGGGTCATGGCTGCCGCTGGGCCTGTTTCCCACATAGAAATTGCTGACAATATCATCTATCTTATCGACCAGGCTGAGGAGAGCAGCGATATCACTTTCCGGCAGTTCATCACCCGATCCGGCCGGAAGATAGTGCTCTTCAAGCGCCCGGGCAACCTCTTCGTCTTCACCTGCATCCAGGGCATATATTCGGCCCATCACACCCTGCAGTTTGGCAAACTCCTCCACCATATCTGTAGCAAGATCAAACTTGGACAGCCGGGCGGCGCGCACCAGCTTCTCCTTCTGCTCACCGCTGAAATCCAGGCTCTCAGCAAGATCTTCAGCCAGATCCTCCAGCCTTTTCACCTTATCGAAGAGGCTGCCCAGCTCTTCCTGGTAGACTATATCCTTTAAATCCTCATTGAAGGCCTGTGGTGACACACTCCGATCCTCTTCATAGAAGAAGGCAGCATCTGCCAGTCTGGCCCTGATTACCATCTCATTGCCTTTGATAACATTGTCAATATGCTCTTCGTTACCATTTCTCACACCTATGAAGTAGGGGGCAAGCTCCTCCCCTTCTTCCACGGGAAAATAGCGCTGATGTTCTATCATGGAAGTGATCAAAACCTCGTCGGGAACGCTGAGAAACCTGGAGCTGAACTCACCCTTAAAAGCGGTGGGATATTCCACCAGATTGGTCACTTCCTCCAGCAGTTCCTCCCTTATGAGAGGTTTTCTCTCCTCGGTCTCAAGTTCTTTCAGCTGTTCTAAAATCATCTGCCTGCGGTTTTCCTGATCGACGATGACACATTCTCTCTCCAGGGCCTGAAAATATTCACCGGCCGCTTCTATTGAGAATTGATCCTTCCCCAGAAATCTATGACCTCTGCTCCTGCGGCCACTCTTAATGCCGGCCATCTCAAAATCCACAACCTCATCATCGAGCAGGGCCATCATCCATCTTATGGGTCGGACAAACTCAAAGCTCTTATCACCCCAGCGCATTGTCTGAGGCTGCTCTAAATTCCTGATAAGCTCCGGCAGCAGCTCCGGCAGTACTTCTCCGGTGGGAGAACCCTCGATGAGTTTATCGACATAAAGATAGCCATCTCT
>CAYXAK010000182.1:0-2788 GCA_964462585.1 uncultured Halanaerobiaceae bacterium | reverse complement strand
CTTATGAAGCCGGCCAGTGCACCTGCAACAGAATTGGGATCAGAATCTGCTGCTACTTTCAGATCTGCCATAATCACTGCCTCCATATTGGTGTTGTTTTCTTAATTGTTCTGCCTATTCACTATACATTATATCATATGCAGGGCTTTTCGTTAACAGAGAATTAAAACATTTTCCCGGTCAAAAGGTTTTTATGATAATCCCGGGTGGTAAACCTGTAATTTAGAGTCCGCTATTCCTCTCCCCCCTCCTCGCCCTCTTCTCCTCCATCTTTTTTCCGCAAAAACATGCGCTGTATTGTCAGCGGACGCAGCAGTATGTGCAGAAATTGGTTTAAGATGCTGAAACCGACCAGCACCAGAATAAGATTAAAGATACTGCCCTCACGTGTGAAATAATAAGCCAGGGCTCCAGCCATAAACCCCATAAAATACTGGAGTATGTGCTTGATGCCCAGCCGGTAATTTATCAGTTTGAATATCCGGTAATACATATACTGCAGCAGTGATTTCAAAACCTCTTACACTCCCTCTATAAGTAAATAAATGATGAAACTGTTGATAATTTTTGGTATAATGAAGTAACAAAGCATAACCATGGAGGTGACAGGCTGTGGTCACATTTAAACCCAGACAGGAGAAACTGCTCTCTGGAAATCTGGTAATAAGCAACGCGGTCGAAGAAGATGCCGAGGATTTAATGAGGTTCAAGGAAAAAGTTCACCACCAGACAAAATATCTGAGAAGGCGGCCGGAAGAGCTGGACCTGTCCCCGGAAAAAGAGCGCCAGCTCATAGAAGATGCCAACCAGTCCGACAGCAAATTTCTGATAGTAGCCCGCTACAAAGAAGATATTGTGGGCTATCTCAGCTTTCAGACCAGCCCCTACAGGCGCTACAGCCACCAGGGAGAGCTGAGAATGTCCGTCGATAAGGACTGCTGGGGCAAAGGTATCGGCAGTTATCTGCTCAAATTTCTCATCGACTGGGGCGCCAACAACGATCTCAGGCGCATCGAACTGCTGGTAGGAGAGCACAATAACAGAGCCGTCAACCTCTACCGAAAATTTGGCTTCAAAGAGGAAGGCCGGCTTAAAGACCGGCGGCGCCTGGTCGAAGAAGATGAATATGAAGATGAACTTATCATGGCCTATATCTACCGCTGATCGAGCGGAAAGGCCGGGCGGATTGTGCTTTTCCCCGTTTTTGTCTGATCTATTTCCGGCTGTGGCTGGTGTGGCTGGCAATAATATCTTATAATTTCTCTCTTATCATCCGCTCAGCCTCTGCAGCCGCCGCCGGAAGTTTTTCCACACCATCACCACCGCCCTGAGCTAAATATTTATGCCCTCCACCACTACCGTCAATTTTTTGCAGGGCCTCAGCTATGATCTCATTCATGTTCAGATCCGCGGCTATATTCTCCGATCTGGCCAGTACCATTCTGGCTGTGCCTTCATCTCTCTGGGCCAGGATGACTATCCTGTCATCCTTCTCGATTATCTCCTCGGCCATATATTTAATTTCGGAAAAGTCTCCGCCCTCAAACTCATCTCTGATCAAACTGTACTCACCCAGCTTTTCCGCTTTGTCGATCAGATAATCTATCTGATATTCTCTCAGCTCTTTTTTCAGAGCGGTTATTTCAGCTTCTCTATGCTCCAGCTCATTCTGCATACGTCTTACTTCCCCACAAATATCCCCGTCACTGACCGAGAGCTCATCCCGCAGTTCAGCAGCCAGCCTGTTCTTAAACCTGTAATCGGCCAGTGCTCTACGGCCGCAGACGAAATGCAGCCTGCTGCCACCTTTGTATTTTTCCGTTTCCACCACCTTGACAGAACCGACCTGACCGGTGCTGGCCAGGTGTGTTCCCCCACAGGGAATGGCGTCCAGACCGGAAATTCTAACCACCCTTATATTCTCCTCAACCTGCGGCTCCTTCCTCAAGTCCAGCTGTTTCAGTTCTTCCACACCGGGAAAGCCAGCACTCACCTCTCTTTCCTCATATATTCTCTCATTGGCCCATATCTCCATACGCTCAATATCTCTTTCCCCCAGCACCATATCGGTATCTATGGTGAGGCCGGTCTCACTCAGATGAAATCCCACAGTTCGCGCCCCGAAGAGCTCATCTGCAGCAGCTGAGAGCAGGTGCTGGCCCGTATGCTGCTGCATAAAATCAAATCTGCGATCCCAGTCCAGCTCACATCTCACCTCGATTCTGTCCCCGGAGTCTTTCAGGTCGGCCGGGAGCTCCGGCAAAACGTGATATATTCTTTCCTCCTCTTCATAGACATAAACGACACTGCCGCCGGCAATGCTGCCCCTGTCGGCAGGCTGCCCGCCTCCCTCAGGATAAAAAGCAGTCCTGTCCAGTGCTATATGATAATTCCCTTCCTTTTCAACCAGAGAAGTGATGCTGGCGGTAAATTCTCTCAGATAGCTGTCCTGATAGTATAATTTCTCCGTCATCTCCTCACACAACCTCCGCTAATTTATTATATGGCCCGGTTCATGGTCTGAGTCCATACTGTTTTAATTGAGCTGCATTTTAACTTTTTTATACTCCGGTGTCAAAAAACCGATCAGAGCAAACAGCAGGCGCTGGGCGGCATAAGAGGTGATCTCCGAGTTATCCCAGGGAGGCGAGACCTCAACAAGATCCATGCCGGCCAGAGGAAGCCCGGCGAATTCCCTCAAAAGAACATAGACCTGCCTGGTGCTCAGTCCTGCCGCCACAGGTGTGCCAGTGCCCGGAGCAAAGGCGGGATCGAGGGCATCTATATC
>CAYXAK010000181.1:0-2800 GCA_964462585.1 uncultured Halanaerobiaceae bacterium | reverse complement strand
AGATCTTCCTCTCAATCTGGAACGTGTCCTGATCGGCCGCGATCTGAGCAGGGAGGGTGAATAATATGGCCGCTGATATAAAATTTCACAGCAGCACAGATCTGCAGTATGCCCTTGAGATTCTGGACGATGAGGAGAATATCAAAGTTCTGGCCGGCGGCACCGATTTTCTGGTAGATATGAAAGAGGAGGAAGATTTTCTCGCCGGCTGCAGTGGTATACTGGATCTGACCGATATAGAGGAGCTGAAGGGAATAGAGCAAAGAGATGATCATGTGGAGATAGGAGCACTTGTAACACACAGAGAGCTTGTCCGCTCCGATATCATCCAGGAACACTATCCGGCCCTGGCCCAGGCCGCCAGAACCATAGGTTCCACCCAGATCCGCAATCGCGGCACCATAGGCGGCAATATCTGCAATGCCGCCGCCTGTGCCGATACCTTCGGGCCCCTGGTGGCCTTTGAGGCCGATGTGGAGCTGGAATCTCTGGCCGGCACCAGAGTGATGCCTGCCGGGGAATTTGTGGAATGGCCCTATCAGACCAAGCTGCGCGATGATGAGCTTTTAACCCGTTTTCGTCTGCCTCTGCCGGAGGCCGGAACTTTCAGCAGCTTTCAGAAGATCGGCCGCCGTCAGGCCGTGGCCATAACCCGTGTCAGCCTGGCACTTGCCGCCCGGGTGGAGGGCAATGTGGTGAAAGACATAAGGGTTGTGCCCGGTTCGGCCACACCTGTGCCCCAGCCCTTCAGCGGTGTCGAATCCAGCATCAGAAACAGCAGGACTGCTGCTCTGGAACCGGAAAAGCTGGGTGAGATGGCCGCTGAGGAGATGGTTGAGATAACAGGTGAGCGCTGGTCCACCCCTTATAAAAAGCCGGCACTCTCAGCTCTGGTGCGCAGAGCTGTCAGGGCCCTGCAGGAGGAGGTAAGAGCCGATGAGTGAGATTGCAGTTCATATGACCATAAATGATGAGCAGATAGAGATTGAGGTAGACCCCCGTGAGCGGCTTCTTGATACGCTGCGGGACAGGCTTGATCTCACCGGAACCAAAGAGGGCTGTGGTATCGGTGAGTGCGGTGCCTGTACGGTGATCATGGACGGCAGAGCCGTAAATGCCTGCCTTGTTCTCACACCTCAGGCCCAGCACAGCGAGATAATCACCATAGAGGGGCTAAAGGTTGATGGTGAGCTCGATCCTCTGCAGAAATCCTTCATAGATCATCAGGCCGTCCAGTGCGGTTTCTGCACACCCGGCATGATCATGTCGGCTCGCGCACTGCTGGATATGAATCCCGATCCCGATCGGGAGGAGATAGAGACCGCACTAGAGGGTAATCTCTGCCGCTGTACCGGCTACAAGCAGATTGTAGATGCTGTAGAGGCGGCAGCTGCAGAGGAAGGAGAATAATCACATTGTCTGCCACATTGTTTAAAGATGTTAAAGAGATAATCACCATGGATGATGAGAGAAGGCGGCTTAAGGATCATGATATGCTGGTCCGCGATGGCAAAATTGCCGCTCTGGAGCCTGAGATAGAACTGCCGGATGATCTCGACCGGTCTGAGGTCGAGGTCATCTCCGGTGATGATCACTTTATTTTCCCCGGGCTCATAAACACCCATCATCATTTCTATCAGTCCCTGACCAGAAATATAAGGGAGGTTCAGGATGTCGAGCTCTTTGACTGGCTTACCTCCCTCTATCCCCTCTGGTCTCATCTGACACCGGAGGCTGTTTATTACAGCACACTGGTGGCCGGGGCCGAACTGCTCAAAACCGGCTGCACGACTTCGGTGGATCAGTTTTATGTTTTTCCCCGCCAGGAGAGGTATGACCTTCTCGATGAGGAATTCAGAGCGGCTGAAAAACTGGGGCTGCGCCTCCACGCCTGCCGTGGCAGCATGTCTCTGGGTCAGGAGGATGGGGGTCTGCCGCCCGATGAGGTAGTTCAGACCGAAGAGGAGATACTGCAGGATACACGCCGGGTGATTGAGGAGTTTCACGATCCGGAACCCTTTGCCCGCAGCAGGGTGGTCGTCTCCCCCTGTTCACCTTTTTCGGTCACGCGCAGACTGATGGAGGAATCGATTGAGCTGGCCCGGGAATACGGTGTTATGGCTCATACTCATCTGGCTGAGACCGAAGATGAGGATGAATTCTGCCAGGAGAAGTTCGGGCTGACACCGCTGGAGTACATGAAGGACGTGGGCTGGATAGGTCCCGATGTCTGGTTTGCTCACGGTGTTCATCTCGACCAGGAGGAGATAGAGGAGCTGGCCGCTCATGAAACAGGAGTGGCCCACTGCCCCACCTCCAATATGAAGCTTTCCTCCGGTGTGGCCTCTGTTCCTGCCATGCTGGAAGCCGGTATGCCCCTGGGGCTGGCAGTTGACGGCAGTGCCAGCAATGATGCTTCAAATATGCGCTCTGAGATGAAGACGGCTCTGCTGCTGCACAAGCTCTCACACGGCATAACCTCTGTGGGTCCCGAGGATATTCTGGAGATGGCGACCAGAGGCGGGAGTGAGATGCTCAGACAGCCCGAGATAGGCAGCCTTACCGAGGGGCAGGCGGCTGATCTCTTCCTGCTTGACAGCAGGAGGCTGGCACTTGCCGGAGGTCTTTCCGATCCCGTCTCCGCACTGATCAACACCGGCATAGATCACGGTGTCGATATGACTATGGTCGGTGGTGAGATAGTGGTCCGCGACGGCCAGCTTGAGACCATATCTGAGAAAGAGGTCGCCGCCAGGGCAAATAAAATTGCCGATCAGATGCTGGCAGAGGAGGGCATGAA
>CAYXAK010000180.1:0-2801 GCA_964462585.1 uncultured Halanaerobiaceae bacterium | reverse complement strand
CATTAATATCCTTCATGCTTAAATTTGATTCCTGTTAATTAAATACTGCTCCAGAAGGGTAAATTCCTTTGGTATTTTTTATAAAACAGCTGCTCAATATTTATGTGTATTGCATAAAAAATCCCTGTTCCGGTCTCATAAAACCGAAACAGGGAGGAAGATATCATGAATGTGAAATTTAAAATTCTTCCCGGTTCAGCAGCTCCTCAACACCGCGTTTTTCCGGCGAAGGATCTTCAGCAGGATGACCCAGAGTGACGAAGGAGAACAACTTCAAATCATCCGGTACATTAAGCATCTCTTTTATCTCATCTTCAAATTCTTTCTCGTAGGCTCCCACCCAGCAGGAACCCAGACCTTCTGCAGCTGCAGCCAGAGTGAGATATGTTGTCAGAGAGGAAGCATCTTTTTCATAAAGTCCCTCTTCCCGCACAAAAACACCTATACAGGCCGGGAATCCTGAAGGCTGATCGTTCAGTTCCGCAATTTTATCCAGTTTATCCTCATCAGTTATTGTAACCAGCTCCCAGGGCTGGACGTTATTCCCTGTAGGAGCAAAGCGGGCCAGTTCTACGATTTCTTCCAGTGTTCCCTCTGCCACTGGCTTATCTGTGTATTCCCGGATCGACCTTCTCGATCTGAGTAATTCTTTTGCTTCCATATAAAATTCCTCCTTATATTGATTATTATATCCTTTAGCAATTATAGAATAGATCGTCCACTCGGTCAAATGCAATAATCAAAGACCCTACAGGTATTTCTGGAATATTTCCTCATTGTGTTCGCCGATATCCGGAGCGGGCTCAACCTCTTCGGGTTCTTCGGCTGCCTTCATTTTAATGGGATTGCCGGTAACCATAAAATCCCCCATCAGATCGCCGGCCATATCTCTTAACATGTTTCTAAAATCCAGCTGAGGATTTTCGGTCAGATCCTTCACATCATTGACAGGAGTACAGGGGACATCGTTATCCTCCAGCTTTTCCAGCAGTTCATCTGTTTTATGCTTTTTAATCTCCTCTGATAAAATTTCATTCAGTTCCTCATAGTTTTCACATCTTTTGGGATTGGTATTAAAACGATTATCATCGATCAGCCCTTCAAGGCCCAGAACCTCACAGAAGTTTTTCCAGAACTTATTGTTGGCCACCGCCACCACAATCCAGTCATCGCTGGTGGGAAAAGCCTGATAGGGTGTGATGGAGGGATGACGGGAACCGACAGGTCCCGGCACATCCCCTGTGGCCATATAGCGAACGATGGGATTTTCCATGATGGCCGCCTGACAGTCCAGCATCGATATATCGAGCTTCTGTCCCTCACCGGTGGTGGTGCGCTGAAACAGGGCGGTCATAATCCCGATAGTGCTGTACACGCCGGCCATAATATCACCTATAGAAACCCCAACACGCACAGGTTTACCACCTTCTTCACCGGTAACGCTCATAATACCACCATGGGCCTGGACGATCATATCATAGGAGGGTTTGTCGGAAAAGGGGCCCTCCTGGCCAAAACCCGATATAGCCGAGTAAATCAGTTCGGGGTTTATTTCCTTCAGCCTTTGATAGCCCAGGCCGAGCCGATCCATCGTTCCCGGGCGAAAATTCTCCACGAGCACATCGGCTATCTCCACCAGCTTTTTAAATTTTTCCACATCCTCTTCATCTTTTAAGTTTAAAGCGACGCTTTTTTTTCCGTAATTGAGGCTGTTAAAATAAGCGCTTCGTTCCTTCACATAAGGACCGAACTGGCGGGCACCATCACCCACCTCTGGCCTTTCTATCTTGATCACCTCTGCCCCCAGGTCATTAAGGATCATAGTGCAGAAAGGGCCGGCCAGAAATCTTGTCATATCAAGCACCTTTATCTCATTAAGTGGACTTTCCATAGATCTGTCACCTCATCCCCCTGATATTATTTATAGGTTACTTCTTAAGATATTCTGTTATCTTTTCCGGTATAAGGGGCAGTTCCTTAATTTCCAGACCTAAAGCATCCTGTATGGCATTACCCACCACGGAGGGAACGGAGATCATGGGATGTTCGGCAACACCACGAGCACCATAGGGTCCATCTATCTGCTCATTTTCAATCAAAATTGGTTCTAACTCAGGCAGATCTTTGATGGTGGGTATTTTATAGTCTGTGAATGATCTGGTCAGAAGTTCACCTTCTTCATCAAATTGATAGCCTTCCATGACGGCTGAACCCAGACCCTGGATCACACCACCTTCGACCTGGCCCAGAACATTTCCCTCATTGATAATTTTGCCCAGATCAAAGGCCGAAGCTATTTTAATCACATCGATCTCTCCCGTCTCGGTATCCACTTCCACTATGGCTCCATGGGCACCATAGGTCCAGTCCAGAGCCGGCAGCCCCTGACCTGTTTCGGGATCCAGATTGGTCAGTCCCCGGGCAATATAGCTGCCCCGGCCGATCAGAGGACCGCCGATGGCGTTGCCATTGGGATAAGTGTAGCCGATGGCCAGTTCCTCATATTTTATATGCTCTTCCGGCTCGTGCTCCAGATAAATTTTCTCCTCTCCCACGGCCAGCTCCTCCACGGAAGCGCGCAGGGGCTGGGCGGCTATTTCTTTCATCTGCTCTATTAGATCCTGGCAGGCATTTATTATAGCATTTCCGGTCATAAACAGACCTTTGCTGGCCACAGTCTGCCAGTCATAGGGCTGGGTTTCGGTATTGTTCTCCCAGACCATATTAATTTTCTCCAGGGGCAGGTTGAGCTGATCGGAGACAATCTGAGCCAGAGCGGTGTAGGTGCCCTGACCATAATC
>CAYXAK010000179.1:0-2802 GCA_964462585.1 uncultured Halanaerobiaceae bacterium | reverse complement strand
TGAACTCCGGAAAAGGGAGTCTGCATATGCATTCCCATGCCTCCGCGGGGGATAAAACTTCCCTCCTGCCAGGTTGAAGAGCCATGATGATGGTCGCCTCTTCGGGGTCTTCCGTCCGCACGCGTGCCGTAATCCTCATAATCCTCCTCAAAAAGTCTGCTCTGATATTCATATTTCAGCTCATTGAGATCTGTCTGCAGAGAAAATATTTGATCTTCTATATCCCTCAGCTCTGCTTCTTCTGCGTCATCCAGCAGCAGCTCTCTGTATTCAGTATTTAGCGCTGCCATCCTGTGCTGCAGTCTCCAGATCTCACGATATGACTCTTCATCAAATTCATATTCCTCTATTGCTTCTTCACTGCCAAAATGCATCCGGCCGTATCCGCCATGCCCGCTGACTCCCAGGCTGCCAACAAGTGCCAGACCCAGAACCAAAACTCCAATCAGAATAAAATTTCTTTTTTTCAACATAATTTAATCACCTCAAATGTTGTATTATGATTTTGCGGGAATATCATATCTCCCGATTCACCTACAAGTATAAAGATAAAATGTAAAGAAAATATGAATTGCCGATAATTTTTATCGGTTTTGTTTAGTTAACACCTCTTCCAGAAAAATTCTCACCAGATCGGGATCGAACTGACTCCCGGCACAGTTTTCCAGTTCTTCCCGGGCCTCTTCTCTGTCCAGGGCCTGCTGATAGGGGCGACCATTTCTCATGACATCATAGGCATCGACGATGGAGATAATACGGGACAGAAGGGGTATCTCTTCTCCCTGCAGCCCTGAGGGATAACCCTCACCATCCCAGCGCTCATGGTGATGCAGAATATAATCAGCTACAGGGGCGAAATCTTCCGTGGCTGCAGCAATTCTATAGCCCCTCTCAGTGTGCTTTTTGATTATTTCCCACTCTTCTTCAGTCAGCTCTTCCGGCTTTGTTAAGATATCACGGGAGATGGTGATCTTGCCAATATCATGCAGTGAGGCCAGCAGTGAAAGTTGGTTCAGCTCTCTGGAGGTCAGATCCAGCGCCCTTCCCAGTTCCACAGCCAGCTCTGTCATTCTTTTGGCGTGCTCTTCAGTTTCATGGCTTTTGGCCCCCAGTGTGCACAGCATATTTTCCACCAAACGATTTCTGGCACTTCTGGTTTCGGTGAGTTTATCCTCATACATATCGGCATCGGCTGCATTGATAACATCATAGATGCTTTGAGTCTGGATCTTTTTGACCGCTATACCCATTCCCAGCGAGACAGGAATTCCATCAAATTCACAGCTAATACAGTAATTTTTTATGCGTTCTTTGATGCCGGCCGCCTGCTCCTCACCGGTCCGGGGCAGGATTATCACAAATTCATCGCCCGACCAGCGGGCCACGATATCCTCTTTTCTCGTTGTTTCCTGTAGAATTTGGGCTACTTTTATCAGGAGTTCATCGCCTTTCTCATGACCATAGGTATCATTGATGATCTTCAGTCCATTGACATCAGCCATGATCACCGCCAGAGGCAGCTGCCTTTCAGTATCGAGCCTTTTCATCTCCTCTTCCATGAATGTCCGATTATACAGGTCTGTCAGCTCATCATGATAGCCAGCATATTCCAGCTGTCTTTCTTTTTTCTTCTGTTCGGTTATATCCAGCTGCATGGAAAGAAAACCCTCCCGGCCATCGGGAAGCGTAATCTGCGTTTCTATGAGATGGACATGATAGATCTCACCGTTCTTTTTCCGGCTGCTCTCAGTCTTTCTGAGATCCTCACCGGAAAGAATGGCAGCTATATCCTCACGGGCTTTTTCCTCACTGCCCTGAGGCACCAGTGTATCCAGTATGGAATTCCCCTCCAGCTCCTCCCGGCTGTAACCGCTGATATCAATCATGGTATCATTAACTTTTAATATGCCGCCTTCTTCATCACACAGTACCATGCCCACGGGGGATTTGTTGAATACTTTCCTGTACTGCTCCTCCCTTATTCTGCATTTTTTCTCAAATTTTTTGCGCCTGCTGATATCGCTGGCAAAGGCTATTTCATATTCAGAATCGTCAAACTGCAGGTGCTGTCTGGTCATCTCCACCGGAATCTCATCACCGGTTTTGGTACAGAGCACGCTCTCATTCCTTATCGAACCCTGCTTTTTCAGTTCATGCCAGAACTCTGCCCTCGCATCTTCCTCTATTTCACAGTTTATATCCGATATCTTCAGACCGAGAAGCTCCTCCCGGCTGTAATTGAGCAGATCACAGGCGGCCTCATTTACATAGTAGATATATCCTGCCGGTGATATGCGAAAAACCATAAGATCAGCTTTGTCGACAGAAAATCTGGTCAGTTCCAGCTCTTTTCTGGTTCTCTTCAGTTCGGTTATATCATCATATATGCCGTATACACCAACAACCCGGTCATCCGCCCATATGGGAACTGACTTAATTATAAACTCAGCCGGTCTGTCATTTTTGGTGTAGCAAATTCCCTCAGTCTCTATCTTCTCGCCGGCCAGAGCTCTCTCGGTCAGCCTGATACCTCTCGAGCTTGCTGTATCATCTCTGGCCAGGATATTATCGATATCTTCGCCTTTAATATCATCCAGCTCATATCCGAAAACCTCAACAAATCTATCGTTTATATCCTCCACTCTTCCATCCTCATTCAGAAGTACAATAGCCGAAGAGCTGCTGGCAAAAAGAGCCTCTGCCCGCCGGCCTCTATTCAGTCTGTCCATGGTCTGCAGTCTCCCTCCTGCTTCTCAATCAGAATTTTTCACAGTACTTCAACCCTAACAAACTTTAGTGATT
>CAYXAK010000178.1:0-2811 GCA_964462585.1 uncultured Halanaerobiaceae bacterium | reverse complement strand
CTGAGATCGCCGCCAACCTGATCTTCAAATCTCACCGTATGGCCCCACATCCAGGAACCGGAGATACCGCCTGCATAGTCAGAGGCCAGTGAAACCTCTGCTCTGTGCGGGCTGAAGGAGAGGCTGTCTGTGAGCCAGACTCTCTTGGCATTCTCCATCGAACCCCACAGGGCCTCACGGAAGAGCTCGCCTCTCTCTTCCATGGTCTCAAAATCCCTTCTGGCCAGACGATCATAGATCTCATCCAGCTCTTCCGGGGGATCGTATTCCATGTAGAGAGGTGTGCCGAGTCCTCTTTCGGTGAAGAAGAAATCGAAGTCCGGGCCTTCATCTCTGGTCACAACGGTGGAGATCCAGCCGCCTGTATAGACACTCCAGTCACCGGCGTGAGGGTCTCCTGTCATCCAGATGGGTGAGGCCTCTGCCGCGGTGGCATACATTCTCTCCACTTCAAAGCCTTCATCCTCAAGCAGGGCAGAGACATAATCACCGACATCTTCTCTCTCATCCTCGACCCTGATCAGAGTGGTTACCTCGACAGGCTCACCATCATAATGCCAGGTGCCATCGACCATCTCGGCACCCATCTCCATCATGGCGCTCTCGATCTGTTCTGAAGCTCTCTCGGGATTATGGGCGTATTCCACCTCGATCTCACGCTGGGTGGCGATATAGCGGGCATATTCTGCAAATGACGTGCCTGAGAGTGTATACTTGGGCACAGCCAGACCGCCATAGAGCTCATCTGCTATATAATCTCTATCTACAAGCCAGTTGAGGGCCTCCCTCACTTCTGGATGGGCAAAGGGATTTAGCTCACCTGTGCCCTCAAAATAGGGTTCATCAGGTGTGCCGGCGGGATTCAATGTCAGCTCCTGATATGATCCAAAATTCTCCACATATTCCAGTTCAGGTGCTTCCTGAGTTCTCTCCAGCAGATCCTCCCTTGTCAGAGTCTCTGTGAAGATATCTATCTCGCCGTCGATGAGCTGTGTAATCGCAGCTGCCTCATCTTCCTGTTCTACAGTTACTATGCTGTCCAGCCAGCCCCCATAGGGAACTTCATCAGCTGATGTGATCAGTGAAAAGCCGAATACGAAAGTCACTGCCAGCCCCAGCACCAGTAATTTGTTTAAATTTTTCTTCGGCCAGTTATACATCCACTCACTCCCTTTAATTTTTTTAGGCAGATACCTATCAGATACTTATCAGACCCCGAACCTGTCGATTCCAGCTCAGCTTTTGCCGATCTCCATAGATCACCCCCCCAGACCGGAATATTGGATATGGATTGAACAAATCTGTAAATGTTTTTGTGATATAAGCTATTTTTCATTTTTGTAAATATTATCAATATAGTTTATGTGCTTTTATACAAAATTAATATTTACTAAACATTTTTTTGAAATTATTGATCACAAACTATCATATTTTAAATGGCGAATTAAATAATTAAATTGTTAAAGTTCGGGCAGAAAAAAATTCGCGGCTGAGATTTTAAGGCTTTTCTATTAATATCATTCTGGATCAATAAGGGATTTCCTTCCTGACAGCTGGAAAAATTTTATCTTTGATCGCCCTGCAGCCTTAGATCTTCAACACGATATTCTATTTCGACCGTCTCAGCATCTCTGCGCATATAATTATAATAAACCACAGCCAGATCATTTTCAAATTCCGCCAGCTCCAGAACCAGATCATCACCGCCCTCACCTTCCAGTTCATCCAGAGGTATCGTCAGGGTGTGGGTCCTGATCTCCTCACCGTCCAGCACGATTTTCCCTTCTCCATCATAGGCAAAGTCAATCTCTGAGAGATCCTCAACCCCCATCGCAACCAGGCGGATAAAAGGGTCCAGAATGGGCTCAAGATACATAAATATCGACTCCGGCGCGGTCTCATCGCCATCCAGTTCAGCTCTCCGGGGGGTATATTCGCTGTCAAGCCAGACATGGAAAGGCCTGGCCTCTTCTTCCTCCCGCCTCATCGACATCTCAAATTTATCCAGCTCGTCGCCCTCGATTATCTCCTCCTCCAGAAATTCAAAGGTGAATATAGATCTCTGACTGCGATCCTCCCTGATAAACTCCACCGAAAAATTCAAGAGGTCAAAATTTTCTACCAGACCGGCCTCACTCCGGGGCAGAAGCAGGTCCTTTTCCTGCCAGTCCCGGGCGGAGATGCCCTCAGCTCCAGCAATAAAGACGGCTATGAGAAGACACAGAGAAAGTATTATAATATGATCTGCTCTTAGCGAGGATAGTATTTTTGTCATATTATCCCTCCTGATCGAGTTGAGTATACGGACCTTTGACTGTATTGAACGGAATCTGTGTTAAAAGTGGAAAAAATACAGAGCTCTGCAGCAGAGCACAGGGGCTATTTCTGGCTGGAGATCGCCGCTCCTATCGCCGTGGAGTATTCGGCCAGATCGGGGAAATGAAAATCCACGGGTGAGAGCTTGGTCTTTTTAAGCCTCTTGAAGACCTTCTGGCCGGCGGTCATCTGGGCCAGCTTGCCCGTCACCACCACATCGTTGATGCCCTGAATGCGGGCGGCAAAGACAGCCAGCATACCCACCGTCTGATATACCAGATTGATAATTCCCAGAGCATAATCCTCAGGAGCTGCCTCCGAATCCAGATTGCCAAAATTGGAAGCCGTAATCTCCTCGTTAAGCCCGTTAATATTTTCCAGTGTTATATCCCCCACAGAAAGGTCGACACGGGAAAGATCACCATCTTCTGCCAGCTCCACCAGCCTTCTGTAATTATCTGTGCCGCAGATGGCATCACCCAGGCCGACCAGTGT
>CAYXAK010000177.1:0-2828 GCA_964462585.1 uncultured Halanaerobiaceae bacterium | reverse complement strand
GATGAAAATACATTCAAAATATATTACCACAGCTGCCATATTAATATTGTTTCTGTTTTTCTCATTTTTTGCAGGATCTGCCATTCTGGCGGAAAACACACCGAAGCAGATCATTTCCACCTGGCAGAATGACCCTTCTTCTACAATTTCACTTACCTGGCGAACAGAAAATTCCGGTGATTCTTATATATATTATACTATGAGTTCAGAAGCTGAGGAGTTCGACAAAATTGCAGCAGAAAAAT
This sequence comes from uncultured Halanaerobiaceae bacterium, assembly GCA_964462585.1. Lineage (GTDB taxonomy): Bacteria > Bacillota > Halanaerobiia > Halanaerobiales > Halarsenatibacteraceae > Halarsenatibacter. The sequence goes on along the minus strand of CAYXAK010000177.1, from coordinate 2,583 downwards.
GGACTTTTACCGAAACGGAAAACTGGGTCCATGGTGGTGAAATAACCGACCTTGAACCTGATACTCTATACACACTAAAAGTTGAAACGGAGGGCGAAACCAGCGATAAATTTCAGCTGCAAACTGCTCCGGCTGAATCCCGGGAAATTTCTTTTATTATGGGGGCAGATTCCCGCACCAACAGGGATGAAAGAAGAGAGATCAACGAGAGAGCCGCTGGACTTGAGCCCGAATTTGTGATGTTTGCCGGAGATTTCACCGAAGGTCCTCACGATGAATCAGCCTGGGAAAATATGCTTGAAGACTGGGATGAATTAATGGTTACAGATTCGGGGAGAAAAATCCCCCTGCTTCCCGCCCCGGGCACATATGAAGTAAGCGGTGGATATGGGGGCGAAAGAGAGGATGCTCAGTTTTATTTTAATTCCTTTCTGCTTCCCCATGAAGAAAATTATTATATGCTCGATTATGGACCGGATTTAAGATTGATTTCACTGGATAGTGATCATATTTCCTCAGTTTACAGAGGTGACCAGCTGGTCTGGCTGGAGGAGGTTTTGCTGGAGGGAGATTCTCAGAACAGATGGCAGATTGCACAGTACCACGTTCCGGCCTGGCCCGGAGCAAGGGGGTTTTTCCATGATACCTCCCGGCGCATTAGAGATCACTGGGTACCATTGTTTGAGGAATATGGAGTTAAGCTCGCTAATGAAGCGCAGGATCATGTGCTAAAAATAACCGAAGAAATATCGGGCATGAAAGATTATCAGGAAGATTTTTACAGCTGGATATACCAGGGTAAGGAAAGAGCACAGGAAGACTTTGATCCCGATGAAGATTATACTCCCTGGTCTTTTCCAGAACTATCCAAACTTTCCGGTGGTGACTGGGAAGAAGTAGAAGGAATAGACACCCTGCAGGAAGGAATGGCAGAGTTTCCCTATTATTCCTCCCTGTATTTAATACAGGAGGAAGGTGAGATTCAATTTGAACAGGTGTATAGTGAAGTAGCCAATTCCACCCTATATGAGGATTTCTGGGAAAAGGTTCCGAATCAATATCTTGGCACCGATGAAGGAGGTGTTGTCCATATAGGTGATGGGGGCTGGGGAGCTCCTTTGAGAAGTCCTCATTCTGCAGATGAAACCTGGTATATGAGGGAAGCTGTTGGTGAGTATCATTTTTTTGAAGTCGTGGTTAAGCCTGAACCTGAAAAGATAAAGGTATACCCTCATGTCTGGTGGGAAACCGAGAAGTGGGAAAAACTGCCGGGAATAGAATTGAAATTAGAATAAATAACTTATAAATTTGGCTATAGAAGTCTAGATTGACCCCATAAAATAAGGAGGAGTTAATATGTTAAAAAGAAATTCTGCGAAATTGATGGTGTTAATGCTGATGCTGGCGTTTGTCTTTACCGCCGGTCAGGCACAGGCTTTTGATACTGTTGTTGGTGAAGCAGATGTGGACCTTGAGGCTGACAGACCGGATATCAGGACCAGAGAAACCAATCTTGGAAATATGGTTGCTGACATCTTTGTCGAAGCAACCGGTGCAGATATGGCTTTTATGAACGGTGGGGGCATAAGAAATACCGTGGCAGCTGGAGAAATTACTCTGGAGAATGTAATGGAGATTCATCCCTTTGAAAATATGATAGCTACAATGGAACTGACGGGAGAAGAAGTTATAGAAGTGCTCGAACATGGAGTTAGTCAACATCCTGAACACTGGGGTGGCTTTCCGCAGATCAGTAAGGAATTAAGTTTCAAATTTAATACCTTTGCTGAGCCTGGTGAAAGAGTGCAGAAGGTCTGGTATGAAGGTGAAGAAATTGACCCTGAGGAAGAGTTTATAGTAGCAGGGAGCGATTTCATATTTGCAGGTGGGGATGACTATGAAATGCTGGAGGAAAAGGAAGTCATTGAAGAATTTGTGACAATTGATCAGGCTATTATAGATCATCTGGATGAGCATAGTCCTGTAGCTCCAGAGGTTGATGGTCGAATATTCAGCACTCTTTCAATGCAGCCTGCTGAAGCAGAAGAAGATGATGAATAAATAGTTTGATCATGGAGTTAATAAGAGTATAAACAGAATTTAAGTTATTATTTCGTTAGGGCCTGGACGTCTTTTGCTGCTGGAAAGCTCACGGTCAGGCCCTAACTTATTTCAATGAGTTAAAAATTAAGCAGATGATAAATAATAAACTACAAACACAGATCTGCTTTCAATTAAAGTTAATTTAATTGCTGGGAGATACGTGAAAATTTCCAGTAAAAGTTTATATGAAAATCTCTTACAGCAATATTTTATGATACAAATTTAGAAGATAAATTTTTGCTCTGCGGTTTTAAATAATTAATCTTATAATGGAGGAAATGTAAAAATGAATTCTGCTTTATCGTTTGGAAAAAAAGTTTTTATGATCGCAATTCTGGCCCTTGGCATAACTTTGCTTTTTAGCCAGGGGTTTTCGGCTGAAGAGTTAACGCGGGAAGATTATGAATTCGCCAGCCCCACAGATCCCACCGGATTGATTCTCACCTGGCAGAACGATCCCAGTGAAACTATGTCGATGAC
>CAYXAK010000176.1:0-2829 GCA_964462585.1 uncultured Halanaerobiaceae bacterium | reverse complement strand
AGGAGGATGGGGTAACGGTGATTGCAGAGGAGGGAATAGAGCTCATCAGAGAGGAGGTTGAGAGGAACAAACGCCGGCAGTCCGGGCAGCAGCCTCAGGCTGAGTCCGGAGAGGAGCTGGAGCAGAAGGAAAAGAAGCAACCCAAAAAGGAGGGCAAAACCCTGGAGGAGATGCAGGAAAGGGTTGATAGCCTGGAAGAAAAGGTGGATAATCTGCAGAATCAGATGGAAGAACGCGAGAAGAGGTTGAAGGAGAAGATGAATGATGTGGTCAGCTTAACCAACAATCTCTATGATTTTGCAGAGGATCTCGATGAAAAGCTGACCCGCATGGAAAATTTTGAAAGCAAGTCGGTGCTGGAGAAGCTGCGGGATTTTGTGGCCGGCCGTGAGGAGTGATCAGCTGCCCTCAGCCCTGATTATCCTGGTGGCATTGAGCACGGCCATAAGTGCCACCCCCACATCGGCAAATACAGCGCCCCACATGGTAGCAATGCCCAGGGCTCCCAGCCCCAGAAATAGACCCTTTATACCCAGGGCCAGGGCTATATTCTGAATTACTATCCGGCGCGTAAATGATGCAATATCCAGTGCTCTGATGATGTCGGAGAGTCTGTCGTTCATCAGCACCACATCGGCTGCCTCTATGGCCGCATCGGAACCCAGCCCTCCCATGGCTATACCGATATCCGCCCTGGCCAGCACGGGGGCATCATTTATGCCATCTCCGATAAAGCTCAGTCTGCTCTCATCGGTTTTATCAGTGAGAAGATCTTCTATCTCACTGACCTTTTCATCGGGAAGCAGCTCAGAGCGATAATTTTGCAGTCCTGTTCTCACAGCAACTTCTTCAGCCACCTGACTGTCATCACCGGTCAGCATGATAATCTCCTTGCCCCTGTTTAACAGCTCGGAAATAGCTGCGGGGCTGTCCTCTTTGATTCTGTCTGATATCTCAATCAGCCCGGCGTATTCGCCCTCTACAGCTATATGCACACCTGTGTTGGCAGTTGTGGAGTTCATGACATCTATGCCCTGTTCTCTCATCAGGCGGGCACTGCCGGCCAGTATTTCTTCTCCTCTGATAGTCGCTTTTATACCCCGGCCAGCCAGCTCTTCAAAATTTTCGATATCACTCTGTTCAATATCTGGCTGAGGGGCGGCCTCCATTATGGCCTCTGCTATGGGATGGTTGGAGTTAAGCTCTGCCCCGGCCGCCAGCTCCAGCAACTCCTCCTGGCTGTAGCCGGGAGCCGGCCTGACATCGCTCACCTGAAATACTCCGGCGGTAATGGTCCCGGTTTTATCCAGGGCTATCGTGGAGAGGTCATTGAGAGCTTCCAGAAAATTGGCCCCCTTGATCAAAATGCCCTGGCGCGAGGCGGCACCTATCCCCCCGAAGAAGCCCAGGGGGATCGATATCACCAGGGCGCAGGGACAGGAGATGACCAGAAAGACCAGAGCCCTGTACACCCAGGGTGTGAAGCTGCCTCCGGTAAAAAGCGGGGGCAGTGTGGCTATTATTAGAGCTGCCAGCACCACTACTGGTGTGTAATAACGGGCGAATTTTGTGATGAACCTCTCTGTTTCTGCCTTGCGATCAGCGGCATTTTCCACCAGCTCGAGTATGCGGCTGACGGTGGAATCTTTGAACTCATCCTCAACCTTTACTGTCAGAAGCCCATTTTTGTTTATCGAACCGCTCAGAATCTCATCTCCCGGCTTTTTGCGTGCGGGGACCGATTCTCCGGTTAGAGCTGCGGTATTGACCATCGCCTCTCCTTCCAGCACCCTGCCGTCGACGGGGACTTTCTCACCGGGTCTGACGATTATCTCCTCTCCCACCTCAACCTCTTCCGGGTTTACCGTCTTAACCTCTCCATCCCTGCTGACATGGGCAAATCCGGGTTTTATATCGAGCAGGGATTTGATGGAGCGGCGGGATTTATTAACAGCTGCATCCTTTACGGTCTCCCCCAACTCATAAAAGAGCATAACTGCCACACCTTCGGGATATTCAGCTATGGCGAAGGCCCCCAGTGTGGCCACGGTCATGAGAAAATTCTCATCGAATATCCTGCCCTTTCTGATATTGGAAGCTGTTCTGAACAGGACCTTATGCCCGATGATGAGATAGGCCGTGCTGTAGAGAAGAAGCTCGCCTTGAGCACCGGGATTGAGAAGGATGCCGGCCAGAAAGAGGATAGAGCCGGCGGCTATTCTGGTGAGCTTGTATCTTAAAGCCCTGTGATTTGATTTTTGGTCAGCTGTTTTCTCAAATTTATGATCCTGCAGAGCATCAATCTCCAGGCCCGGTTCCACGCTCAGGGCTCTGCTTTTTATCTTAGCCAAAACAGATCCCGGCCGGGCCTGGTCCTCAACCCTGAATTTCAGCTTCTGGGTGGTGAAATTGAGGCTGGCCTCCTTTATCTCATCCAGCTTTTTGATCTCCCGCTCGATCTGGCGGGAGCAGTCGGCACAGCTCAAACCCTTTAATTTTATAACATGTTCTTTTTTTGCGGACACTGTTATTCCTCACTTTCTCCGGCAGCTCACCCTATATCTGAATGGATGAGCAATTGTTCATATATAGGATAAAAAAATATGATTAATTGTTCATATATTTTCTGGCTCTATTATAAAATGTATGATCACAGATGTCAAGAGCCAGGAGGCAGAAAGGTTTATTCTCTCACATGGCTCAAACCCTGGCAGAAAAGCTGCAGTATGTGGTGGTCGCTGAGAGAATAATAGACTGTCCTGCCCTCCTTGCGGAATTTAACCAGATCGAGATCCCGGAGCTTTTTCAGCTGGTGGGAGATGGCGGACT
>CAYXAK010000175.1:0-2831 GCA_964462585.1 uncultured Halanaerobiaceae bacterium | reverse complement strand
AACAACCTCCTCTATATGAGTCAGAACTTCCTGCGGTGGAATGAGGGTGCCGTCATATCTGTTGATGCCAGAAATTTCTGCTCTTCCGGCAGCGGCCTTCTCAACCTCTCCGATTAGCTGACCCTGGTTGAGCTCGGGCACTATGATATGATCGACCTTTTCAGCCAGCTGACTCACGTATTCTCGGGGGAAAGGCCAGATAGTCTTGAGCTTGGTCCAGCCAGCTTTATAGCCCTGCTCCCGTGCCTCGTTTACAGCACTTATGGCCGTTCTGGCGGTGGAACCGTAGGCTATCACGGCCACCTCTTCGTCACCCTGCATATCGTCCTCGAGATCTATGATATCATCTCTGTTTTCCTCTATCTTGGCTGTCATTCTATCCATCAATTTGCGGGCATCTTCAGCTGTGCCCCGGGGAAAGCCTGTCTTATCGTGGAAAAGACCTGTAGTATGATAGCGATAGCCGCTGCCATAATCAGGCATGGGCGGAATATGATCTTCCGTCTCCTCATAGGGGTTGAAATCTTCGGGGTCAACACCTTCTGGCCTCTTGCGCTCGATCAGCTCCACATCATCGGGGTCGGGCAGCACTACTTTTTCCCTCATATGCCCTACTATCTCGTCCAGCAGCAGAATTACAGGTATCCTGTACTTCTCAGCCAGATTGAAGGAGCGTATGGTCATATCCACTGTCTCCTCCACCGATGCCGGACTGAGAGCGATGATGGGATGGTCTCCATGTGTGCCCCAGCGGGCCTGCATCACATCACCCTGTGAAGGAGAGGTGGGAAGTCCCGTCGAGGGGCCGACTCTCTGCACATCGACCAGCACACAGGGGGCCTCTATCATTATGCCCAGGCCCAGATTCTCAGCTTTAAGCGAAAGGCCCGGTCCACTTGTGGCAGTGATGGCTTTCTCTCCGGCCAGTGAGGCTCCGATAACGCAGCCCATGCTGGCCAGCTCATCCTCCATCTGGATGAATTTGCCGCCGCGTTCGGGCAGCTTATCGGCAAAACCCTCGGCTATCTCCGAAGCGGGTGTGATGGGATAACCGGCAAAAAAGCTGGCACCTGCCAGCAGTCCACCTTCTACTACCGCTTCATCACCCTGCAGCAATTTGGCCTTTTTATTCCTGTCTCTCATTTTCATTCACCACCTTTAATACGTAATCCGGACAGCTCAACTCGCAGTTCTCACAGCCTATACAGTTATCCAGGTCTTCGATCTGAATATGATCTTCGCCCAGTTTGAATACCTCCACAGGGCAGACTTCGATGCAGATACCGCAGCGTTTGCACCAGTTGGGGTTATCGACCTTGACTTTATCTCCTTTGCCCACCATTATCAGCTCCTTTTATTTTCTCCCCATTGTTTTTATGATTAATCTCTTTCACACTATCACTTTCTGTAGATTCACTTCCCTATAAATTGCATTTCTCCTGCCCGCCCGCATAAATTTAACAGGTCATTTTATTGGTGGAATATTAACTGATTAAACTGGATTTCTCCCCCTTTCTTTCCGGCTGAAACCTCAGTTCTAAAAAACAAATAAGCCAAAATCGTGAACGCAGTCACGATAACTGCCCCAAAAATAATGCCAGACATTCACATATCAGCACAGCCCACCGGGAAGGCAATAATTAATGATCGTTTTTATCTCATCCTCATCTCAATTAAATTATACTCCGCTTCACAGAGACTGTAAAGAAAGCATCGCTTTGTATACCTGTATACGCGTATTTTATATTAATATTTTCACATAAGTTTTCACTCTTCCACCTCTTCCACCCTGACGAAGAAATTTTCATCTTTGACATTTATCCTGTAAAACCTATCATCGGTCAGTTTAAACTTTTTCTTCTCTATCTCATCCAGAATCTGTTCTCTTTTTTCCAGCAATTTTTGAGCTCTCTTTAGACTGACCTCATTAAAAGACAAAGTTTCTCCAGGCTTCAACTGAGCTATATGAGGAAGATCTACAGATATTACAGTTGCTATTTTGGGATATCCGCCTGTAGTCTGCCTATCTGCCATCATAATTATCGGTTTTTCATGTCCTGGAACCTGCACAGCCCCGGGAGGAATCCCATCAGATATAATATCTGAGCTGTCTTCATCCCGGTGAAGTATCTTTGGCCCTTCAAGACGATAACCCATTCTATCCGCCTGAGATGTGACTGTATATTCTCCCCGCAAAAATGTTTCTACACCGCTTTCTGTAAAATGATCTTCCTGAGGGCCTAAAATAACCCTTGTGTCTGCATGCCCTGTGTATTTGGGAATATAACTGCCGGGAAGGCTGGCTTCAATATATTCATCTCTGTCAGCTTTTTTACCAAGTTTCAATAAATCACCCTTCTGTAATTTTCTCCCCTTAAATCCCCCCACTCCACCCTTTAAATATGTTGACCTGCTGCCCATCTTTTCTTCAACATCTATTCCACCCTTAAAAGCAATATATCCTCTTAAACCACGGTTTACCGACCCGATTTCCAGTCGTGATCCCGCTGAAACATATATCGACTGCCACATGGGAATTTGACAGCTATTTAAACAGGGCGAAAAATCTCCTCCGGTTATTGCAATTATACTGTCTTTTTGAACTATCAGGTCCGGACCCTCCAGAGTGAATTCCAGGACTGCTGTGCCAGCACAATTTCCCACCAGCAAATTTGCTGTCCTGAAAGAAAACTTATCCATAGCTCCAGCTTCAGGCATACCAAAACGCTGATAACCCCTTCGCCCCGAATCCTGCACCGTGGTAAGCGGACCGGGCTTTAATATTTTTGCAGCATTCAAAATTTATTCCTCCATAATAACTTCTTATTTTT
>CAYXAK010000174.1:0-2896 GCA_964462585.1 uncultured Halanaerobiaceae bacterium | reverse complement strand
GCTCTTCCGCCTTTCCCTCAGGCACCCTCCTCTCATCTATCACCTTGATATAATCTCCGCAATCCTGACAGATATCAACTCGATAGGGCGTATTCTCCACCACAAAATATTTCTGCCCCCCGGCCTGACTCTCGCCACAGTAAGGGCAGGTGAATCTCTCGAATCTCCACTCGCTGCCGCAGAGCCAGCAGTAGAGAAGCCGCTTTCCCTGTTCATGAGTCAGGCGGGAAAGCTCGGGCATAGCACCGCAGACCGGGCAGCACTGCTGCTGCCAGGTATCAGTCAGCCTGCCGGCAGCTTCCGCTCTCTCTCCCAGCCAGCTGATATAGGGCCTCAGTGTAAAGAGCATAACACGGTAGAAAAGACCTCTGCTGAGACTGAGATCATCATCTCTTCTCACCTGTGCTTCCCCCTGGAGATAGCGGTAGAGCAGGTTTTCTATTTCCAGCTCACCTTTTTCGAGGCTGCCGGCAAATTCCTCCAGTTCCTCTCTCTCCTCCTCCTCTACCACCCGTTTCAGCCCCGCTATAACGGAGAGCATGGTCTCTCTCACGCTGTCAGGGGGAAGATCGAGATCCTCCGGCTGCAAAAGGGGAAGCTCACCATCACTTTCCTTAAGTTCACTGCAGAAGCCATTTTCGACGGCTGTAATCTCACCTTTTTCCAGCCTTCTCTTCAGATCTCGATAGATATCATCAAGCTCCCGGTAGAGATCCTCCAGCTCGCCTCTCACCCGGGGCGGATAGGCCGGCATATCCCGGCTTTTCTCCTCTCCCCTGCTCTCTCTTTTTCCGCCCTCCTCTTCTTCCATTAATTCACCTCCTCATCTGCCGGCCCCGCCCCCTAACCCGCAGCCCATTTTCAAATATTCGAAATTTTACTGCATGGATGATAAAAACAGGGCGCTGGCAGCCGGTTGTTGTTTATATTTTCACAATCTTCTACTTTAAAATTATATCACTTTAGAGATATAATTACAACCTATATAGCGATAAAGTCCATCTATGATCGGAAACTGTGATAAATATGTTTATATTCTCACAATGAAGAGGAAAATAGAAATTTAGATAACAAAAAATGGATGCAAAATATAGATAAAAGGCGGATTTTCGTGAAAAAAATAACCCCGTTAAAATACATTGATTTAGTCAGCTAATGCTGGTATAATTGGAATTGGTGATATGTTATGAGAAAAAATACGGGTCTGGAACATAGAAAAGAAGAAAATAGAGGAAAAACGGGTGAGAGCAGCTCCGTGGGAGATAAGATCAAAGAGTTCAGAGAGGAAAGAGGCCTGAGTCAGTACAGGCTGGCTCAAAAAGCTGATGTCAGCCAGTCCTTTCTCAGCGCTCTGGAGGCCGGCAAAAAATCTCCCACCGTGGAAACTCTGGAGAAGATATGCCGTGGTCTGGGCATCAGCCTGGCTGAGTTTTTTTCGCGGGGAAATCCAAGGCGATTTCCCAATCTGCCCCCACATATAGGTGAGCTCATCGATGAGCTGAGATACTTAAGCCCCGAACAGGTTGAACACCTTACCGGCTTTATCAGAAGTATGGATGTTAAGGGACCTGATAGCAGCTGATTTGATTAATGGAAAAGTTAACTCATCTTCCTCTTTTCCACAGCTCTACTATGCAGTCCAGCAGGTCCACATCCCGTACTATGCCGATGATCTTCTCCTCGCCATCATAGACGGGCAGCACCCTGAGATTATTTTCCAGAATCAGGTTGAGAGCATCTATGCTGTAATCATCCACATGGATCTTCTCCCGGCTGGTCTTCATTATCTCCTTCACCTTGAGTGAGAAACCGACCTCGAGATCCCTCTCGGTGCTTTCCTGCAGTTCCCGTGATCCGTAACGTGTCAGTGAGCTCGTTTCAAATATCTCATGCTGGCCGTAGGTGCGGGTCAGTTTCTTGAGTGTCCTCAGTATATCCCCTATGCTCAAAATCCCCAGTATCTCGCCCTCTTCCTCCACAGCTAAAACCTTGGTCATCCTGTTTTCCACATCCAGCAGAAACATCTCGATAATATCTTCCAGAAAATCGCTCTTCTGCACCACCTCGCAGATCTCGATGGGAGCCATAAGATCGCCCACTCTGGTTTCAGGCATGGTTAAGTCCTCTCCTCTCCCTGTTCAAATTATCATTCCTAATATATTCCACCACAGAAAAGTTATAGCCATGAGGATTATCATGGCAGCTATCTCGGTCACCAGCCCCACCTTGAAAAAATCGGAAGTGGAAAAATAGCCGAAGCTGTAAGCGATGGCATTGGGCGGACACCCTATCACCATCAGATAGGCAAAAGAGGTAAACATACCGAGTGTCAGTGCTATCACAGCCGGATTTACCCCCAACCTCAGGGCTATAGGTATGGTTATGGGTATGATTAGCGCTGCTGAAGCCACATTGGCCATTATTTCCGAAAAGAGCGAGCCGAAAACGGCCACACCTATAAAGAGCAGTATCCATCCCCTGCCATCGAAAAAAGGAAAGAAGGCCTCGGCCAGAAACTCCGCCGCCCCCGTATAATCCATGGCCCGCCCCAGTGAGATACCCCCGCCAAAGATTAGAAAAGCCACAGCCCAGGGTATCTCCTGGTTGAGCTGCTCCCAGTCCACAAAGCCGAAGGCGGTGAGTGCGGCAACGCCGAGCAGAGCAATGACAGAATAATCCACCTGATGAACTCCTTTGGTCAGAAAACCCAAAAAGACCAGAGAGATTATAACCACGGTAGCTTTTTCCCGGGCTGTTATCCTCCTCTTAAAACGAGTTTTTTCCAGGGCATCCCGGGGGAAAGAGAGGGTTCTATCCGGACGGAAAAAGAGAAAGACAATCCCCCAGACAGCTGGGATGATAATAAGTGCCGGCGGCAGGGCATGGACCATCCAGT
>CAYXAK010000173.1:0-2902 GCA_964462585.1 uncultured Halanaerobiaceae bacterium | reverse complement strand
TTTTCTTTGACCAGATTGGCATCGGTGAAGTTCATGGCCGGGCTGCCTATAAAGCCGCCCACGAACATATTGACGGGTTTGTTGTAGAGTGTCATGGGGTCTGCGACCTGCTGAATCCTGCCATCCTTGAGCACCACAATTCTGTCTCCCATGGTCATGGCCTCTGTCTGATCGTGGGTCACGTAGATCACGGTGGTCTGCAGCCTGTCATGCAGTTTTGAGAGCTCGGCTCTCATCTGCACACGCAGTTTGGCATCGAGATTGGAAAGGGGCTCATCCATGAGGAAAACCTTGGGCTCCCGCACTATCGCTCTTCCCAGGGCCACACGCTGTCGCTGACCTCCGGAGAGCTGCTTGGGCTTTCTGTCCAGAAGCTGTGGAATCCCCAGTATATCGGCAGCTTCGTTGACACGGCGTTCTATCTCGTCCTTGGGGAATTTTCTCAGCTTGAGGCCGAAGGCCATATTATCATATACATTCATATGGGGATAGAGAGCATAGTTCTGAAAGACCATGGCGATATCCCTGTCCTTGGGGGGAACATCGTTTACAACCTCATCACCGATCTCAATCGTGCCCTCGGTGATCTCCTCCAGACCTGCTATCATGCGCAATGTGGTCGATTTGCCGCAGCCGGATGGCCCGACGAGCACCAGAAATTCCTTATCCCTTATCTGCAGATCAGCATCCTCAACTGCCACAACCTCGCCATTATCGAAAGTTTTGGTAACTTCATGAAGAGTAACTCCAGCCATTAATTATACCTCCCTGATTGAAAGATTGCATAGATACTGCTTTTTTATTTTTTGGTGGTATTCCCCCATCTGATCGAGGGGTCATAAACTTTTATCATCTCCTGAGGTGGCTCATCCTCCACCAGCCCCAGTAGAGTTCTGGCGGCTTCTGCCGCGATCTCCTCCAGCGGTTCATCGACAAGAGTCAGCTCCGGTTTAATCATATCTGCCATATAATTGTCCCCGGTCCCTACCACCTCAAAATCCTCCGGCACCATATAACCTCCCATTTTAATAGCTTCCATGAGCCCTGCAGCCGTTAGATTTGAGGTGAGATAGAAGCCGGCGGGAAGGGGATAGAGCTCTTCGATAACCTGCAAAAAAGCCTGATAGCCTTCTTCACGGGTGTTTATATCCTCGAAAACACGGAAATTATTCATACCCCGTTCCCGGCAGTATTCAGCAAAGCCCTCCCGGCGCTCCTCCTCAACATAATCCCTGTGATGGCCCGATAACATGACCAGCGGTGAGGAGCTGTCAGCGCTCCGGCCGGCAGATTTCATGAGAGCCCCAGCAGCCAGCCTGCCTTCCTGGCGGTAGTTGACGAGGTGACTGGGCAGAGCCAGCTCCTCCACCAGCTGATTTATGAGCACCATATTATTGTCTTTCTCCCAGCTGAGCTCCACCAGCTTTCTTCCCGGCCGGGTCCCGCCCACAATCAGTGCACCATCAAATTGATTGTATTTGAGCAGATCGAGATAATTTTTCCCCTTTGTCTCATCCCTCTGCGTATTGCAGATCACAATATGATATCCGCTGTCCTCGATCACAGCTTCCACCGCTTCAATTATCAGATGATGTGAGGGGGATTTTAAGTCCGGGAGCAGCAGAGCCAGCATATTTGTCTTCTGTTTGGCCAGACCCTGGGCCATTTTGTTCGGCCTGTAATTATGCTCCTCGGCCAGGCTCAGGATCCTTTCCCTCGTCTCCTCGCTCACACCCGGTCTGCCATTGAGAGCACGGGAGACTGTGGATACTGCAACACCGGCCATCCTGGCCAGATCCTTCTGGTTTACTGTCATTATTTACACCTCTGCGCAAGCGCTTGCAAAGAGCGGAAAAAATAAAAGTTCACTCTAAATATCTCCTGCGCCTGTATTATAGTTCCACATCCACAGCCATATTCCTCCCGCAGAAGAAAAATTTTTTTAAATTTATGTCTGCCGGGAGGAAACAACCGGCATTTTTCCTCCCGGCTCATATGCAGGATCAATTACCGGACCGCGGAGAGGATCTCCTCAACCTCAATATCCTCAACCTTCTCGTAATGTATATCGGCGTGTCCCACTCTATCTTCAGGCCCCACGCCCACGGCCAGCATACCGGCCTTCAGTGCGGCATCCACTCCCGAGGCGGCATCCTCGATGACAGCACAATTCCGGGGATCAAGCCCCAGCTTATCTGCGGTATGTAAGAACAGATCCGGTGCGGGCTTGGGATCTTTTACACTGTAACCATCCGATATGGCTGCAAATTCATCTGTGATCTTCAATTTCTCCAGCACAGGACGGGCATTGCGACTGGAAGATGCCACCGCCAGCTTTACCCCTGCCTCCTTACAGTCCTCGATGAGATCCCGGGCACCTGGCAGCATATCATCTTCATCCATCTCTGCTATCTTTGCCTGGTAATAGCTGTTCTTCTTTTCCATCAGGCGCTCCATCTCCTCCTCCGGCAGCTCCTCATCCCCCAGAATGAGCTCCAGAGAACGCCGCCTTGAGACCCCCCGCAGCTGTTCATTATCCTCACGGCTAAAATCCAGACCCTCCTCTTCAGCCATGCGCTTCCAGCTGAGAAAGTGAAATTCTGCTGTATCTGTTATGACACCATCCAGATCAAGAATTACACCCCTTATCTCACCCATTTGCTGTTTCCTCCTTTTGAGTTGGCCGCCCTTCACTCAAATCTATACTGAAATATCTTCTTCTCTCCTCATCTGAGGTAGGACGCCATATCTCCAGTCGTCTGGCCGGGGATATTATCCTGCTGACTTCATTCTCAAGCTCCAGACAGAGCCCATTAAAATCGCTGAGTGTGAGAGGACGATCGACAAAGTGATTGTTGACCAGTGTGATGTGAAACTGCCATTCATCATAGTTATCGAGTGT
>CAYXAK010000172.1:0-2908 GCA_964462585.1 uncultured Halanaerobiaceae bacterium | reverse complement strand
TAATTTTATTATTCCGGGAAAATACATTCTAATTTTCTTTAAAACACCGTCATCGGCAGAATATCTTAAATATACAGTTCCAATCACCCGCTCCCCATCTTCTGCCACTATAACTTTTTCTCCTGTATCCAGCAGTTTAACAGCTGTAAATTCATTTAATCTCTTCCAGGTCTGTATATTTTCTGGGCGAGAAAAATCATACATGTGAGCCGTTATTTTCTCCTTCTGGAAGGCCTGACTTATCATTGCTGATGATTGAAGGATCTTTTCCTCATAATCATTTTCTTTTGCCAGAGTTTTTATTCTCATCATTTATCTCTCCTCATTTATCTCCTGCCGGTATAGACGGCATTTTCATCTGCCTTATAAATCAGTGTGAAATTTTCTTATCTGACATTATCATTCCCTCCATTCAGGCGTCAACCTTGAGGGCTTCAACCGGATCCAGACGGGAAGCCTTCCAGGCCGGATAGAGACAGGCCAGTGTCACGATAATAAATCCAAACGAAAAGCTGACGATAACATTTTCCAGGCTGTGAACGGGATAGAATACGGGATCCACCAGGGCATCGATCCCCTCCATGGTATCGACCAGTGCCTGCACATGAATTCCATCCCGGGCCAGATAGAAGTTGAGCAGACCTCCGCCCAGAGCACCGGTTAAACTGCCGATCAAACCTATGAAGGCCCCTTCCAGTGTGAAGATCTTCATCACATCGCTGCTTTTCATGCCCAGCGCTGACATCATCCCTATCTCGGTGCGCCTCTCTCTTATTATCATGGTCATGGTGCTGATAACCACTATTGAACCCATAAATACAAAGGCTGCATAGATCACATCATATATAATATCCATCTCCAGAAAGAGCTCGATGAAAGGATCAGCTTTCTCCCAGGGCAGAATAGAATATCTTTCCAGATCACCCATGGAGTTAAACAGCTCACGCAGATCTCCAGCCAGCATTCCCGCTCTCCCCCTGTCCGAGGAAAAGGCCAGTATTTCTGTAGCCTGGTCCTCCATGCCCAGCATATCCTGAGCCGTAATCAGGGGCAGATAAAAAATACCATCATCCAGTGCCGAAAAGCCGCTCTCCCTCACTCCAACCACCTCGAATGTTCTGGCCCGCAGGGATTGAAAGGCATCGGAAAACATTATAGTTATCCTGCCGCCCGGCTCAGCACCCAGCTCCTGCAGCAGCCCTATGCCCACAACAATCTCATTGCCGGTTTCCGGCATTCTGCCCCAGGTCAGATCCGCGCTTATGGTGCCATGCCTGATCTCCGAATCTGTGTCAATACCTATACCCATCATGCCCACCATGTCCTCACCACCGCCATAAAGGGCTCCGAATTTAAGGCGGGGCAGCAGATATTCCACCTCGTCTCTGGCTTCCATCTCCGCCAGCATCGAGCTCAGACCTTCACCCTGAAAGCCATCCAGGGGATAATCCAGTGAGAGCAGGACTTCACGCTGCCTGTATTCCTCGCTAACGATCCTCACATGGCCCAGTGTGTTGTTGATATAGGTGTCATTCATCCTGTCACCGAAGCTCAAAATAATCCCACGGCTGAAAACAACTATCATAACAACCACAGCGATGGCCAGGACAGCAATAAAGGTCCTCAGAAGATTTCTGTTTAAATTTCTCCAGGCCACCTTAATATAATCTCCCATGATCCTGACCTCCCCTATCTGTGATAAATTGCCTCAACAGGATCCTTGCGCGCCGCCCAGTAAGAGGGCAGAATGCTGGCAGCAAGTGAGACCAGCAGGCCAAAACCGGAGAACATGATAAATGCCTGCAGATTCCAGGTGCCATATATTCTGCCCAGCACAGGTATGCCCATAGCCACAATGGCATCTCCGTATATAACCTGCAGATCCAGACCTATAGTGCTTAAAAGTGCTATGATCAATGCTGCAAACCCCGATCCGGCCAGAGCTCCAATTATACCCACACCGCCGGCCTCCAGGACAAATACCCTGACTATCTCTCCCTCCTTCAGACCCATGGCCTTCATCATCCCGATCTCCTCCACCCTCTCAAGGGCAGATAGAACTACCACATTTATAATACCTATGGCACCAACCAGCATTATCAGGGCCATTATGAACATTATCTCGATTTCACCCCAGACCTCCATAGAGAGCAGCATGTCGGAAGCATCCCGCCAGGACCTGGCCTCCAGTCCCTGAACTGAGATTCTATCGTTGAGGATATTTGCAGCCAGAACCGCCCCCGCCCTGTCCTCCATTCTGACCATCAGCCGGCTTATCTCATTTTTTTCGATGCCCAGTGAGCCGGCGGCGTATTCTCTGTCCACAAAAATGCTCATCATATTCGCCTGTGGATTGGGAGTGCTAAAAATTCCCCGTATTTCACCCTGCATGGTGTTAAATGATCCACTTCTGTCCCGGAAGAGCAGTGTATAATAATCACCCGGCTTGACCTCCAGCACATTAGAGAGATCACTGCCGATGATGATTCCCGGCTCACCGTCGCGAAGAAATTCACCGGAAACTGTGTAGTCCTCAAATCGGAAAACCTGAGAAAAAGCTGCCGGATCGATAGCTTTGACAGATACGGGAAATTCCTCCCGGCCGGCGATGATATTGGCCCTGAAGTCCACAACCTGTGTCATGGCCACAAAACCAGCACTTTTTCTTATCTCATCTTCCAGCCCTTCACCGGGCCTGAATATCTTCTGCAGGGGTCTATCATCCTCTGCAAAGAACTCCCGTGTGCCAACCACCATATGAGCTGATTCAAAATCTATAACATTGGAGAAGGATACATCCATCAATCCCCCCATGAAGGAATCCATGACCAGGGCAAAAAGTATGGCCAGGGCCAGAACACCGGCCATGATAAAGGTGCGCTTTTTGCGTCTAAAGAGGTTTCTAAAG
>CAYXAK010000171.1:0-2909 GCA_964462585.1 uncultured Halanaerobiaceae bacterium | reverse complement strand
TCCTCATATATATAACTTACATGGGATTTCATATGAACTATATATCAGTGGAATATTCCCCCATCATCTCCACAAATTCTTCCGCCAGCTCCGGATCGAACTGGCTTCCCGCACAGTTTTCTATCTCCCTCAGAGCTTCCTCTTTGCTCACAGCTTCCTTATAGGGCCTGCCGGCTGTCATAACATCGTAGGCATCGACTATTGAAATTATGCGCGCCAGAAACGGTATCTCCTCCCCGGTCAGACCCCGGGGATATCCGCCACCATCCCAGCGCTCATGGTGGGAGAGAATCTCCTCTGCCACACCGGAAAACTCCTCCGAGGCGGAAGCTATTCTATAACCCCGGCGGGGATGTTCCCGAATTATCTGCCACTCATCCTCACTGAGGCTGCCGGGCTTTGTCAAAATCTCCTCCGGCACCGAGGTTTTGCCTATATCGTGCAGTGTGGCCAGCAGAGATAGCTTATTAAGGGCTGAATTGGAAATGCCGGCTCTTTTCCCCAGCCGCTCAGCAAGTTCCGCCATCCTGACAGCATGGTCTTTGGTCTCATCGCTCTTGGCTGCCAGTGTGTTTAAAAGCCCCTCCACTATGCGGTTTTTGCGGCTTTTTCGGTTAACCATTTTATTCTGCAGCATGGTATCATCGGCCTTTTTTAATATGTCCTCCAGATCCTCACCCGGTTCGGCTTTGGTTGCAGTCCCCATACCCAGCGAGAGAGGAAGCCGATGGCCACCTACTTCATCACACCTTTTTTCTATCCTGGCCTGTATCTTATGAGCTGTTTTATGGCAGGTCCGGGGCAGCAGCAGCAGAAATTCATCACCACCATAGCGGACCAGTATATCCTCATCCCTCACGACCTTTTCCAGCACTCCTGCCGCCTTCTTTAGAACCTCATCTCCCCTATCATGGCCGAAGGTGTCATTGATTATCTTCAGACCGTTTACATCCATCATAATAACGCTTATGGGCAGCTGGCGGGCCGTATCGAGCCGCTCCATCTCCTCTGCCAGAAAGGTGCGGTTATACAGACCTGTGAGCTCATCGTGAAAGGTCTTGTATCTGAGCTTCTTCTCCCTCTCTTTCCTCTCGGTGATATCCTGGACAAAGGCAAACTCGTATTCCCTGTCATTATATTCTATATACCTGCTAATTATCTGCACGGGAATCTCTTCGCCCTGGCGGGTCAGATGATGGGATTCAATTATCCTGCTCTTTTTCTCCTTTATCTTCTTCCAGAAATACTCCCTCTCCTCCGGGCTGTAATTGGCATCGATATCGGAGACCCTCATGCCGATCAGTTCCTGTTGGGAATAATCCAGCATCTCACAGATCTCTTTATTGACATATAAAAACCTGCCCCCGGGAGTTATCTGGAAAACACCCACGGGGGCATTATCGACAGAAAACTGGGTCAGGCTCAACTCTTCGGTCAGCTCTCTGAGCTCATTGTTCAACATGATATTCTCCAGCCGCCCCTCCAGGGACTTTTTGAGCTCCCGCAGCAGGCTTTTCTCTCGCTCTGAAAAGCTGCGGGGCTTGCTGTCCACCACACAGACCGTGCCGAATACCTCCCGGGGGCGGGGCGAGAATATCGGCATCCCCAGATAGGATACAAAACCCTGCTCCAGTTCGAGAGTTCCCTGCCATCTTTCGATATTGCGGGCATCATTGATCTCCACCATCTGCCCTTTATTGACCGCTTCATGGCAGAATACCTCGGCAAGATCTAAAATATCCCCCTCTGCTATTTCAATATTGTTCTCACTTCCCACCTGTAAAATCTCGATCTTTTCTCCCACAACCCTGGTGATAAAACCGGCCTCCGCCCCAACCACACCGGTAAGGAGTTCGACAATACTGTGCCAGTTGTCTCTGACTTCCCGGGGGATTTCAAGCCCTGAATCCTCTTCCATTGATGACACCTCATTGAAGGGTTATATTTTTATATGATCTGCTCTAGCAGCCGCTGATGTAAATGTCGGCTCTGTCGAGTGAATTTTCTGATATAATTTGCACTAAACTCCTGTAGTTTAATTTAAATACTATGAGGCATTTCTCCTGTATAATGCGACATTTATTTAGGCTTTTTGCATTTTGCAGGTGGCCAGTTCTGCAGATATACACTCAACTCTGATGATAATAGATCATTTCATATTTTCCTCTATATAATCCACCACCCGCTGGGTTACCCCCATACTCTTCTCCCGTTCATAGCCCAGCATATCCAGTTTTTCCATATAACCCCTTATCTTATAATCGGGGGCCTTCGGTCTAAAAATGATGTCGGCAGAGCGCTCTTCCTCATCAGGCCCCCGGGAATATATGATCACATAATTATCGTATTCTTCCCGCCAGTATTCGCCCCAGTCCATTCTATCACCCCTCACAAAAAACACTTAATATTTCTCGAGATCTCTAAGAATCTAACAAGTTTTTATCACAATTATACCTTATAATTTATTCAGAAGGTTAAACAGTCTCATTCTCACTCAATATCAATCTCATAAAATTTCTGGAGGTGCTAAATAATGAAAGGCGCCAAAATTTTAGCCCTGGTTCTGGTACTCAGTCTTGTTGTAATAGGCGCGGCCGCCTGCGGAGTACCCGAAGAAGATGAGCTGGAAGATGACTTTGACGATGATTTTGGCCTGGAAGGCGAGGTAGTTGCCGAAGAAGTAGTTGAGAATGACGCACTTGCCCTAAACTCCCCCATAATTTTAGGCTAACATCAGCATAAGTACACAGCCAGTGAAGTAAACTCCCTTCTCGAATCGAACAAAAACCCCCTGATCCCAGGGGGGTTTTTGTTTTGATTGCCGAACTCTCAAAATCTCAATTTAACATATCTTCTACAACTATTTCGCCATATTCCTCCAGCATCTGACTGATTTCTTCATCGGCTTC
>CAYXAK010000170.1:0-2913 GCA_964462585.1 uncultured Halanaerobiaceae bacterium | reverse complement strand
ATCTCGGTCGTGGCCGAGATATGCCAGAGAGTGGCGGTTATGTACGCCGGCCATCTCATGGAATACGGCAGTGCTCATGAGATATTCAAAGAGGCCTATCATCCCTATACACTGGGCCTCATAAATGCTTTTCCCACACTGGAGGCTGCCGGGGAGGAGCTCATCTCCATACCCGGTTCACCTCCTGATCTGGGTGCAGATCTTAAAGGCTGCCGCTTCCGGGAGAGATGTCCTTTTTCTGAGGAAAGATGCCGTCAGCTGCCCGAGAAGCACGAGGTGTCAGCCGAGCACCATGTCAGATGTCATTTCCCCGACCGGGTGGAGGAGTTCCGCCGCCGGGCCAAAAAGCCCGGGACCTGGAGCTCCGGAGCAGATCCTGAGGTCAGAAGCACTGAAGGTGAGGTCCGGCAGGGGGAAGAGGTTTTATCTGTTGAAAATGCCAGAAAGGTCTTCCGCCTGAAGGGTGAGGGATTTCTGTCCCGGAACACCCGTGACCTCAAGGCTGTCGATGATGTCAGCTTTTCCGTGCAGGATCGTGAGATACTGGGCTTTGCCGGTGAGAGCGGTTCCGGCAAGAGCACGCTGGGAGAGCTGATAGCACATCTGCAGGATATCACCTCAGGCCGCATACTCTATCTCGGCGATGATATAACAGGTTTTTCCCGGAACGAGCTGAAAAAGTTCCGCAGCAGCCTGCAGATGGTATTTCAGGATCCCTATGAGACTCTAAACCCCCGTTTTACCGTGCTGCAGACGGTGATGGAACCCCTGAAAATACATGATATAGGCGAGGATTTCTTCCAGAGGGTCGAGCTCGTCAAAAAAGCCCTGGCCAGGGCTGAACTGCGTCCTCCTGAAGATTTTCTGGAGCGCTTTCCCCATCAGCTTTCGGGGGGCCAGAGACAGCGGGTGGCGCTGGCCCGGGCCATTGTGGTCGAGCCGGATTTCATCGTGGCAGACGAGCCGGTCTCCATGCTCGATGTATCGATAAGGGCTGGAATTCTCAATCTGCTTAAGAGGCTGCGCGATGAGATGGGGGCATCGATACTCTATATATCCCATGACCTGGCCACCATAAGATATATCTGTGACCGCACTGCCATATTGTACCTGGGCAGGATTATGGAGCTGGGAGATACTGAAGAGCTGATAAATAACCCCGCCCATCCCTACACAAAAATGCTGCTGAGAGCGGTGCCTGTCTCCGACCCTGACCGGGAAAGGGAGAGAGTTGATCCCCGCGGTGAGATACCCGATCCCATCGATCTTCCCAACGGCTGCCGCTTTCATCCCCGCTGCCCTGAAGCTTTTGCCCCCTGTGGTTTTGAAGGCAGGGATGTGAAAAAGGTGATAGTGAGGGAGAGAACCAGACCGGATTATCCCCGCATAAGCCCTGAGCTGGAGATGATAGAAGAGATGAAAATAGAGGGCTGTGATATCAGGCTGAAGACCCCGGATGTTAGCGGTGAGGAGAGAGAAAAGCTGGAGGAGAAGCTCAAAGAGCTGATGAGAAACTGGAATGAGAATATGCCGGAGGTGGTTGAGAGCTGGCGCTGGCAGGGCGAGACTCTGGAATTGAGCTTCCCTGAAAGAGAAGGTCCTGAAGTTTATGAAACTCCAGGGGGTCAGGAAGTATCCTGTTATCTCTACTCCTGAAAGTGTGAAAGTGTCGATGAGGGAGGAGTCAGAGCAGGTGCAGATATCAATGCCAGTTTTTCTGTCAGTTAAGACCAGAAAACAGACAGCCTGGATATTACAGCGATACTAATCCCGGTTCCGGCGAAAAAAATAAAGGCCAAAATTCCCATCAGTGATTACCCCGCTGATGGGTTTTTTATGCTATTTTAATATGATATACTATTAACACGATTGTGGCACGGAAAATTACAGCTCATTCTGGAGGCAAAAGCTGTGAAAACGGCCCGTTTCCGCTTCTACGGGGAGCTGAAGGATCTGCTTACAGCAGAACATAGTTCCGGCCTGCTGCTGCATGAATTCAGGGGCAGGCAGTCCCTAAAAGATCGAATCGAGACGCTGGGTGTTCCCCATACAGAGGTCTCGCTCATTCTCAGGAAGGGTGAGCCGGTAGATTTTTCCTATCTGGTGCAGTCAGGTGATGATCTCAGCGTCTTTCCTCCCTGGCAGACGCTGAAACTGCCACCTGATCTCGATCTGCAGCCCGAGCCTCCAGAGCCGATTAAATTTGTGCTCGATGCCCATCTGGGCAAGCTGGCATCCTATCTCAGGATGCTGGGCTTTGACTGCCTCTACAGCAATGATTATGATGATGCCGAGCTGGCCGGAATACAGGAGGATGAGGAGAGAATTCTGCTTACCCGTGATAGAGGTCTGCTCAAGCGAAGCCGGGTGAGATGGGGATGTCTTCTGCATTCACATGACCCGCGGCGGCAGCTGAGGGAGGTTATGATCAGATATGATATAGCGGAGGAGATAGATGAATTCGGCCGCTGTCCCCGCTGCAACGGAGATTTAGAGCAGATAGCCAAGGAGAAGATAGCACACCGCCTCGAGCCCCTGACAAAAGAATATTTTCACTTTTTCAAAATATGCTCCGGCTGTGACAAGATCTACTGGCGCGGCTCTCACTTTGACAGAATTCAGGATCTCGTCGAGAGCCTGAAGGAGGAGACCTGAGGCCGGCTCAACTTATATTTTTCAAAAATAAAATTATTTTAAAAAGGAGGATTAGTGGAAGTCATATATAATATTATAGATGGGAGGAAAATCATGATTACCGGTGTAAATCAGCGGCAAAAAATTTTTGCACCGGCATAATCATGATTAAAAAAATCAGGTTATATCTAATTTTAAAACATTTTCCAATCATCAACCTACAGGGGGGATAATTAAAGATGCCAGATTATGAAAAGATGAGCGAGAAGGTCATCGAAG
>CAYXAK010000169.1:0-2919 GCA_964462585.1 uncultured Halanaerobiaceae bacterium | reverse complement strand
GTTGATATGGTTGCCACCCGGTCTGTTGGTAGAAAAGCAGATAATAAGAAGACAGGTAAAGCTGTGTGAAAGATTTACACCCCGCTCCGGCGGGGATTTTTTTATGGAATAATGTTCGATTTTTCAGCTGATTTCTGATAAAATAGAAAGCGAGTGAAAACAGGTAAACTCTAACGTCAGGGGAGGCAGAATACAGTGGATTATTTTGAACGCAGCAGAATAAAAGATATCATCAACAGGAATACGGAAAGCTTCGATGATGTTGTTGTGCTGGCATGGGTCAAAACACTGAGGGAGTCGAAGAACATAGCTTTTCTGGAGGTCAATGACGGCAGCTCCGTGGAAAATCTGCAGATTGTGATACTGGATCCGGAAGAGTTTCCTCTGGAAAAGCTAAACAGAGGGGCCAGTGTCAGAATTGAGGGTTATGTGGAAGAGGTTGAGGGAAGAGAGCAGTCCGTGGAGATGAAGGCCGAAAAGATCGATCTAATCGGAGAATCACCCGAGGACTATCCCCTCCAGAAAAAAGAACATACCTACGAATTTTTGCGGGAAATAGCACATCTCAGGCCCCGCACCAAAACTTTTGGGGCTATAAATCGTTTTCGCAGCAAGATGTCCTATGCCGTGCACAAGTTTTTCCAGGAGAGAGGTTTTCAGTACATTCACACCCCTATCATTACAACAAGTGATGCCGAGGGGGCAGGAGAGATGTTCCGGGTCAGCACACTGGATTTAGATGATCTGCCCCGGGGAGAGAATGGTGAGATCGACTACAGTCAGGATTTCTTTGCCGAGAGGGCCGGGCTCACCGTGAGCGGCCAGCTGGAGGCTGAACTTCTGGCCTGTGCACTTGGAGATGTATATACCTTCGGCCCCACATTCAGAGCAGAAAACTCCAACACATCCCGCCATGCCTCAGAATTCTGGATGATAGAGCCTGAAATGGCCTTCTGTGAACTCGATGAAATGCTGGTCCTGATAGAGGATTTTATCAAGTATCTGCTTGAGTATGCCATGGATGAGGCTGAAGAGGAGATGAAATTCTTCTCTGACTGGATCGAAGAGGACAGAGAGGAGATGCTGGATAATATTGTCAGCTCTGAATTTGCCCGCATATCCTATACCGAAGCTGTCGATATACTGCTGGATGCGGATGTGGACTTTGAATTTTCGGTCGAGTGGGGAATTGACCTGCAGACAGAGCATGAGAGATATCTGACGGAAAAATATTTCAATAAACCGGTGATGGTTACCGATTATCCGGCCGATATCAAACCTTTCTATATGAAAGTCAATGAGGATGAGGGGAGAAAGACTGTCAGGGCTGTCGACTGTCTTGTACCCGAGGTTGGTGAGATAGTCGGCGGCAGCCAGAGGGAAGAGAGGTATGAGGTGCTGAAGGAGAGAATGGAAGGTGCTGATATGGATATGGAAAATTATCAGGGCTTTCTGGAGATAAGGCAGTACGGCACAGTGCCTCATTCCGGCTTTGGCCTGGGCTTTGAGCGGTTGCTCATGTATATTTCCGGTGTGGCCAATATCAGAGATGTAATTCCCTTTCCCAGGACACCGGGAAATGCCCGGTTTTAGAGTTAGCCGGTATATCAACCTTCAGAATAACAGCATTAAGCCAGCAAAATCATAAATCCGGGAGGAATATATATGAAATTTTCCCAGATAGAGAAGACCATTGAGGCTTACAGAGAGGATATAATTTCAGGTGTGAAGGATTTAATAAAACATGAGAGCACCGAAGGAGAAAAAGAAGAGGGCAAACCCTTCGGCCCTGAAGTTGCTGACTGTCTGAAAGATGCCCTGCAGCTCGCCGATGATCTGGGTTTGAAAACTGAGAACATAGACGGATATGCCGGAATCGTGGAGATGGGAAGCGGTGAGGAGATGCTGGGGATACTCTGTCATCTGGATATTGTGCCGGCAGGGGATGACTGGAGCTATCCGCCCTTTGAGGGAGTCATCGAGGAAGGCAAACTATATGGCCGGGGAGTTCTGGATAACAAAGGGCCGGCTGTGGGTGTGATCTATGCCATGAAGGCCCTTAAAGATCTCCGTGTTAACCTGAATAAACGCCTGCGCCTTATCCTGGGCACAAATGAGGAGAGCGGTTTTGGCGGCATCACCTATTACTGTGAAAATGCCGAGCTGCCGGATATAGCCTTCAGCCCTGATGCCGTTTACCCTGTGATTCATGCTGAAAAGGGCATAACAATATTTGATCTCATCGAGAAATTCACCGGTGGTGGTGAGGAGGATGATTCCGGCCGCCTGAAAGTGGTCGAGATAGAGGGCGGAAATGCCCCCAATATGGTTCCTGATAGGTCTCTGGCCAGACTTACCGGTGATTATGAATATCTGCAAGAGAAGGTGGAAGAGTTCAATGAGAATTTTGCGGAAAAGCTGGAATTAAATCGTGGAGATAATTTTTACCATCTGGTCTGTCATGGTGTTTCGGCCCATGGCAGCAAACCCGGTGATGGCAAAAATGCCATCTCCCACCTTCTGGGTTTTCTGCAGGAAATTGATCTGGTCGAAGATGATATAACCTCCTTTATCCACAGCTATAATGAACTGATAGGTCTGGATTATCATGGCCAAAAGATAGGCTGTGCCATGGAGGACAAAGTTTCAGGAAAGCTGGTATTCAACGTGGGTCAGATAGAAGTTGATGATGAGGGTGCAAAAGTAACCGTCAACATCAGATATCCCGTCCGGAAAAATGTGGAAGAGGTCTATGAAAAAATTGAAGAGAATATAGATGAATTCGGCTGGAAGCTCAGAGAACTCCGCCATAAGGAACCGCTTTTTGTGGAAAAAGATGATGATCTGGTGCAGTCTTTGATGGCGGTTTACAGAACTGCAACAGGGGATGAGGATGCTGAGCCCATAGCTATCGGAGGC
>CAYXAK010000168.1:0-2932 GCA_964462585.1 uncultured Halanaerobiaceae bacterium | reverse complement strand
TTGAACTCTATACCGATCTCTCCTATCACGATATCCACTACAGCTCACCGGCAGATCCCGCCCGCTTTCAGGCCCTTGAGACCGAACTGGGAGCGAAACTGGAATTAGATTCCAATTCTCCTCCTGCCCTGGAGCTGGAAGCCAGCCGCAGCCAGACCTTCAACAGGGGTGAGCCCTATCTGGAGAGGGATGAAGTCGATGAGGAACTGCTCTACGGACTGTCAGGCAAACTGGATATACCCACCGCAGATCCACAATCAGGTGTGGAGCTGGGTGTGAGCAGCGAGTATAACTTAACTGAGGAGAGCTGGGAGGAGCTGAGGGTGAGACTGCACCGCTATCTCGACTGCTACGGTTATGAAGTGAGCTACGATTTTGAGCGGGAATCTTTTACCTTCGGCTTGAATTTTCACCGCTTTGACTTTGATATTGGCCTGTAATTCATGATATAATACCTTCGATAATGAATGATAAAGAATCCGCATACAGCTGATCCACAGCAGAAAGGGGCGAGGATTTTATCCGCTCTCATATGGAAGATAAGTCGATGCAGGAGGAAAATTTAATCAGCCCCGAGGCCGATATAGCCGGCGATGTGAAGATCGGCTCCGGAGTTATTATCGGCCCGGAGGTCACTGTACGCCCGGGCTGTGAGATAGCCGCCGGTGTGGAGATCAGGGGCAGCACCTATATCGGCCGCGATAACTATATAGACCGCGGTGCCCTGCTGGGCTTTGCTCCCCAGCACCTGGGCTATGAGGGTGAGCCCACAGCTCTTGTCATAGGTGATAACAACTATATAGGCACCCGGGCCACACTGCACAGGGGAACCGAGGAGCGGGGGGAGACCAGAATCGGTGACGGCAACCATCTGGCCGCCTGTGTGCATATTGCCCACGACTGTCTGCTGGGCGATAACATCACAATAGATGAGTTTACACAGCTGGGCGGCCATATCGAGATCGGCAGCAGAACGAAGATCGAAGCGCTTGTCGGCCTGCATCAGTATGTAAAAGTTGGCCGGGGCGCGGTCATCGAGGCCCAGGCCAAGGTCAATCAGGATGTGCCTCCCTTTCTCAGGGCGGCCGGACATCCGGCCCGGATCAGGGGGACCGGTAACTGTCCGGACAGCGAGGTCAAGCTCAAGATGAGCCGGGCCTTTGAGCTTCTCTGCCGGTCTAACTGCAATACATCCCAGGCCCTGGAGAGAATAGAAGATGAGCTGGAAGGACCGGAAGTTACTGAATTTGTCACCTTTCTCAGAAACAGCGAACGCGGAGTCTGTCGTTAACAACAGGAGGTTAATAGTGAAATGTCCAAAAAGAGAGTAGGAGTAATCGGGGTGGGCAGTATGGGGAGAAATCATGTCAGAGCCTATACAGCCCTGAGTCATATGTGTGAGCTGCAGGGAGTGCACGACATAAATGGCAGCAGGAACCAGGATATCGCCGAAAGTTACGGTGTCAGGGCCTTCGATTCGCGGGATGAGCTGTTGGAGCAGGTCGATGCGGTCAATATAGCCACACCGACCACAACCCACTTTGATATTGCCCGCGAGGCTATCGAAAGAGATATACATATTCTCATCGAAAAGCCCATAACCAACTCGGTGGAGGAAGCCCGGGAGCTGCTGGATGAGGCCCGCAGACGCGACCTCATAGTGCAGGTAGGACATATTGAGCGCTTCAATCCGGCCATCCAGGCCCTGCCCGGTGTGCTGGAGGATAAGAAGATTTTAGCCCTGGATGTTCACCGCATGGGCCCTTTTGATCCCCGCATAGATGATACAGATGTAATTCAGGATCTCATGATTCACGATATGGATATAGTGAGCTCACTGGTCCCCGGCAGAATAGAGGAGATATGTGCCATGGGACGCATGGTGGCTTCAGAGGATATGGTCGATTATGCCGTGGCCAACCTGCACATGCAGGGTGATGTCATCGCCACACTCACGGCCAGCCGGGCCACCAACAAAAAGGTGCGCCAGATGGCCATAACCACCAAAGATACCTACATAGAGCTCGATTATCTCCAGCGCCGCATCAAAGTCACGCGCCGGGGCGGTGTCCGCTCCGACAAGAGCGGCTACCAGCGTGAGAATGAGCTGGAGGAGACCTACGGAAGTGAGGAGGAGCCGCTCAAATCGCAGCTCTCCCATTTCCTGCGCTCCATCGAAAATGGCACCAGGCCGCTGATCAACGGCAGTGATGGCCTGGAGGCCCTCAAACTGACCAAGCAGATACAGGATATAGTCTACAGCCCCAGCTCACAGAAGCCGGCCCGGGAGATGGTGAAATCAAACCAATAAAACTCAGGCGAGGAGATATAATATTATGATACCGATTGCCCGTCCCATACTCGATGAAGCCGAGGAGAAGCAGATTCTGCAGGTGCTGGAAAGCGGCATGCTGGCCGCCGGAGAAGAGGTGGAGAAGTTCCAGGAGGAATTTGCCGATTATCTGGGCACAGAAGAAGCTGTGGCCGTGGCCAACGGCACCTGTGCCCTGGATGTGGCCGTAAAGGCCAGTGATCTCGAACCCGGTGATAGGGTCATAACCACCCCCTTTACCTTTATAGCCAGCTCCAACGCCCTGCTCTTCAACGATATAGAGCCTGTATTTGTGGATATAGATCCCGATACCTTCAATCTCGATCCTGCAGCAGTGCGGGAGGCGGTGGAGGCCGATCCTGAGATAGAGGGTATCATGGTTGTCCATCTCTTCGGACTCATGGCCGATATGGACGAGCTGATGGATATAGCAGAAGAGCACGATCTGACCGTGATAGAGGATGCCGCTCAGTCTCACGGTGCCGCCCTGGAAGGGAAGAAGGCTGGAACCTTCGGTGATGCCGGTATTTTCAGCTTCTATCCCACCAAGAATATGACCACAGGTGAAGGCGGCATGCTGGTGACATCGGATGAGGAGAT
>CAYXAK010000167.1:0-2959 GCA_964462585.1 uncultured Halanaerobiaceae bacterium | reverse complement strand
TGCCCGGCATACGCGGGGCATTGCCCGTGGCCATAAGCACAGCCATCGTTTCTCCGATTGCTCTGCCCATACCCAGCATAACGGCAGCAAATATGCCTGAAAGTGATGAGGGTATGGTAACCCTGGTCAGAGTCTGCCAGCGGTTGGCTCCCAGACCCAGCGAGGCTTTCCGGTATTCCGCCGGCACAGAGCTCATAGCATCCTCAGAAAGACTGATTATTGTGGGGAGTGACATGATAGCCAGGGCTATAGAACCGTTTACAGCGTTAAGGCCGTGAGGCAAATTGAATGTTTCAGCTATCAATGGCCCAAAAACCACTATGGCCAGAAAACCGATCACCACAGAGGGTATACTGGCCAGTATCTCCAGAGCCGGCTTCAGTATGCTCCTCACACTGCTGCTGGCCACTTCAGACAGATAGGCAGCTGCGGCCACTCCCAGAGGCACAGCAATTAACATCGAACCGAAGGTGACCATCAGCGTGCTGACTATTTTGGCCAGAATTCCATACTGGTTATCACCGCTGTAGGCGGTGGGGTTCCAGCGTGCCGATGTCAGAAATTCGCTGATCCCCACACTTCTGATGGCCGGTAAACTGTTGGAAAGCAGTATAAGAAAGATGCCCAACAGGATGAAAATAACAACAATCCCGTTGAGCAGAAAGAACTTTTCTATCAGGTTATCGCGAAATTTATAGTCCATCTTAATATGCCTCCTGCAATCACCTGCCAGCTGATATTTTTATTCCTGCAGGTTCTCTCTGTTTATATTTTCGAACTCCTCTGTTATGGGGTAAAAACCGGATTCTACAGCAATCTCCTGGCCTTCATCGCTCAGCACAAACTCAATATAATCAGCCAGTATTCCCCGGGGCACTCCGTCACTATAGTGATGAAGCGGTCTGGCCAGAGGATAGAGCCCTTCCGCCACATTTTCGGGGTCCAGAGGTGTAACAAAAGGTTCTCCCTCTTCAACAGCCACGGAAATCATCTGCAGTCCGTCAGCCACCCGGCCGCCTTCTACGGCATAACCAACACCTACATATCCAATTGCCGAACTGTCGCTTTTGACTCCTTCCACTATCTGAGCGTTACCGTTCATGCGCATCTTGGCATCGGAGAAGTCGTCTTTTACAACATTTTCTCTAAAGTATACATAGGTTCCAGAATTGCTCTGACGGCCATAAAGATTTATCTCCTGATCGTTACCTCCTATATCAGCCCAGTTAGTTATATCGCCGCGAAAAATATCGCCAATCTCAGCCAGTGTCATCTCCTCCACCGGGTTGTCAGGATGGGTTATTACAGAGAGTCCATCCAGAGCAATTATTATGCGGGTGGGCTCGACACCCCTTTCGCGAGCCTGTTCCAGTTCGGACTCAGATATCTCCCGGGAAGAGTTGGCAAGATCTATGCTGCCATTGATAAGTCCTGATATTCCGGTGCTGGAACCTCCTCCGGTTACCGATATCATAACCTCCGGGTTCTTTTCCATATAAGCCTCGGCAAAATTGCTCACCAGATTCACCTGGGTGTCTGAACCTCTAACTTCGATCATATTCGCCTCCACCGCGCCGGAAACTAATATGCTGAAAAATAGGGCCAGTGCCAGAACTAATGAGATCCTTTTCATTTTTGTGCCTCCTCATGATTTGGTCTGCTTTTTTCTTATTTCTATCTGTATACTAGCACAGTTAGATTAAGGCCATCTGAAGACTATGTTAACAGCATGTAAAAAAGCTGTGACCATATGTGAACATAAAAAATTCCCGGGTTTTATCCCGGGAAGGATAGATCGTAATTTTTGATTTTCAGAACCCCAAATTAAATTGATGGCCCGATAGCATTCTGGATGTGTGTGCAGAAACACCCGAAAAATGTTCCGGGTTTTTTGTGATCTGGCGCTTCAAATAGTATTATCTCAAAAATTTTATCCAGTAAAACTTCATCTGTGAGTGTTTTCATTATAGCTGTTGCCCCGCCGGCCTGGCCTTCCTTATTCAATCCTTGAATTTTTTAAATTTGTCCTGACAGGTTTGATCAAGCCCCAGAAGCTTCCACTCCTCTCTAACAAATTCCTCCGCCAGATTTATGACTTCTCTATAAAATTCTGATATCTGGTGTTTTTCTGCCTCCTGCCTTAAATCAGGCATCCAATCAAGATGATGTTCGAGAAACATCCCCTGTCTTTCCTCAAGGTCCTTCTCAACCAAAATACTCATCAGCTCCAATTCCAGGACTATATAATCAGGCATGGACTGTAATTCTTCCGGAATATTTTTGCCGATTTGATCCAGAATATGCTTCATATGCTGAGCCCAATCACTCATTAAATACCCTTTCTCATCGGCAAAAGGCATTTCACAGCTGGGATCAGTGGTCCAGACCTTATAAATTGATTCGACAGGCTTGACCATGCCCTGGCGGGGAGATATATCCTCTCGCCAGCACGTTTTTAACTCTGCAAGATCGGGGAGCTGTTCTGAAAAAACATTATGCATCTCAAAATTATCCCGCCCAAAATAATCCTTCCAGATTGAAATATGCTTTCCCTTTTTTAATTCCCGATAAATGTCCTGATCGGGACGGTCGAATAATTGTCTGAATAAAAGATAACAATCCCGACGAGAATTGGCAGTTTTAGTTGATTTAGAAATTTTAAGCTGCACCCCCATTATTTAAAAATCATTCTTTTTGATTTAAAAGCTGCCCGGCAGGAAGTTTGAGTTCAACTATTCCCGCAGCGGGCAGCCTGTATCCGATCCATATTAGCTTTCTTTTTTTGCTGTTTTATTCTTCCGGATATTCAACTTCATAGCCCGCTTCTTCCCAGGCCAGGAAACCGCCTTCTAAGTTGATAACATTTTCATAACCCATATCCTGCAGCAGTTTAGCTGCTATCAAAGAACGAGCACCGGACTGACAGGATACAACGAACTTCTCATCCTGATCTTCCACA
>CAYXAK010000166.1:0-2968 GCA_964462585.1 uncultured Halanaerobiaceae bacterium | reverse complement strand
AGTGATTGTTGACCAGTGTGATGTGAAACTGCCATTCATCATAGTTATCGAGTGTGGATATGCCGGCATCGCTGAGAAGATCGTGGAGCTCACGGGAAAATTCCTGCAGAGAATTGGTTTCTCTGACATTTAAAACCAGAAACCTGTTATCATCCTGTCTCATGCAGTTAAAATCTTCGACCATTATATTCAGGTCTGTGGACGTTTTTTTAAGAGCCCTGACAGCAATTCTGGCGGCTTCCAGTTTATCCTCTCTCCTGATCCTGTCCAGCGTGATATGCAGTGGCGGCATTTCATCTCTATCATAGAGCTCATATTCATCCGATATGAATCTCTGCAGTCTGCCAGCACTTTCCGCCACGAGTCCGCCTGGCAGGAGAACGATAAAACACTCCTCCTCAAAAGAGGCCGGTCTGATCATATGGAATCCTCCTCTCCAGCAGATTACCTGTCTAATCGGTTTCGGTGATAAGCTGAGATGTTCTTTCAATCATCTCCTCTACATCGGAGACTGTATGAGTATTATCTCTGGAGATGAGACTCTCCCATACCGCTGCAGCCTTTCCATCGGTGTAATCTCTCTCCTCTATAGATCTTCTCTGCAGGAAGATTATTTCTTTATCCTCCACCTCCTGCAGCTGCAGCAGATTACCTGCATTTCCATGTCCAAAGGGCAGATCGGCCACAAGTATAACTTCACACTCAGAAAGCCTCTCCCTGTTTTTGCTGAGATCCTCCTCTTCTATATAGGCAAAGGGAGGAATATCGACTATCTCAAAGCCCAGCCTGCGGGCCAGATCCCAGTCGCTGTCACCCTGGTTCAAAATTCCGCAGCTCACTTTAAAACCACAGTGGTAGAGCCTCTGCAGCAGTTTTTGGGCATTTCCTCCACCGCAGATGACATGGACCCGTCCGGCCCCCTCCAGTTTCTCCAGATAATCACCCTGTTCACGGGGCATAATCGATATAAAGGGGCGGCCTGTCAGCTGATTATCCTCGACGATAACCCGGGCTTCATAGACTTCATTGATATTATCTTCGGTGAGCACCTCCCCGGGACTGCCGGAAGTATAGACCCGTCCATCCTTAAGCAGTATCAGCCTCTGGCAGTACTGGCCTGAGAGGTTGAGATCATGTGAGACGACTATGATGGTCAGATCCCTCTCCCTGTTGAGATAGGAGAGGAGATCGAATATCTCCCCCTGATAATTGATATCCAGGCTGGAGGTCGGCTCATCTAAAAGCAGAATTTCAGGGGACTGGGCCAGAGCCCTGGCAATTATGACCCGCTGTCTCTCCCCACCGCTCAGCTGATCTATTGTTTTGTCCCGAAAATCTCTCACATCCGTCAGCCTCATGGCTTCCTCAACTTTTTTTCGATCTTCATCATCTATCCTGCCCCACCTGTCCTGATAGGGATTTCTGCCCATCATGATGAGATCATATACGGTAAAATTGAAACTGATATTGGTCTCCTGGGGCACCACGGCCATACTTCTGGCCAGTTCACCGGCCGACATCTGATTTAATCTGCGGCTGTTGAGGTATATGACACCGCTGTCGGGGTGGAAAAGATTGCAAATATTTTTTATGAAGGTGGATTTTCCGGAGCCGTTCGGGCCGATTATGCCCGTGAACTCACCGCTCTCGACTATTATATTCAGCTCCTTTAATATCCTGCTTCCACTCTGATATGAGAAGGAGAGATTCTCAGCTTTTAGCACGTCAGATCACCATCTTTCCTGTTTGCGCCGCCGCAGCAGATAGATAAAATAGGGGCCACCGGCCAGAGCAGTTATGATGCCTACCGGTATCTCCATAGGAGGTATGACACTTCTGGCTATCATGTCAGATATGACCAGAAATATACCCCCCAGAATTGCGGCCAGAGGCATAAGTTTTCTGTGATCAGGTCCGATTATCATCCTGGTTATATGGGGGATGACCAGCCCGATAAAACCGATCCCCCCGCTGACCGAAACCACCGCAGCAGTAACAAGTGTGGCCCCGACGATCAGAAGCTTTTTCACCCTCTCCACATTCACACCCAGATGGTGAGCACTCTCCTCGCCCAGAAGAATCATATTGAGATCATTGAGATAGAATACCATGGGCACAGCACCGAGCAGATAATAGGGCAGTATCATTCCTATATCGCCCCAGCTCGAGCCGGAGAGGCTGCCCATAAGCCAGAATACCACCTGCTGAATATCCTGGGTGCCGAGAACCATGACAAGAGAGCGGACAGCATCAAGAATAAAGGCAGTTGCCACACCGGCCAGCATAAAAGTCATGACGGGAATTTTATTCCCGGTGCGGGCCAGGTTATAGACCACCATCACCGTGGCCAGAGCTCCCAGGAAAGCGAAGAGGGGGATGGTGCTGAAGTATAAAAAGGTGAAGCTCAAATTGAAGACGATGGCGATAGTGACTGCAGTGCCTGCTCCGGCAGAGATGCCGACTATATAGGGGTCGACCATGGGATTGCGTATGACCCCCTGAAAGATCACTCCGGCCATGCCCAGACCGGCCCCCACCAGAAAGCTAAGGAGAATGCGGGGCAGCCGGATCTGACGGACAATCACACTGTATCTCTGCAGTTCACCCTCACCGGAAAAGAGAGCCTCAATCACCGTGGTAAAGGGTATTGTCGTGCTGCCCACGGCCAGGGCGATAACAAAGGCAGCAAACACAGCAGCAAGCGCAATAAACAGTATCAAAATGAAGCGCTGTCTTACAGTCATCTCTTACTCTCCTCATTGAAAAGGCCGAATACTGACGCTGTCAAAAAACCGGCAGATGCTGTGATATTCACTAACTCAATTTTAAGGCATTGCTGACAAATAGTCAAATATGGCTGCCTCAGATGCAGTGATCTGAGCTCAAATACAAAAAACCCCTGTATACAGGGGCAAAATAAAAATGGAGCGGGCAACGGGATTTGAACCCGCGACCTCCAGTATGGCAA
>CAYXAK010000165.1:0-2990 GCA_964462585.1 uncultured Halanaerobiaceae bacterium | reverse complement strand
AGTATGCCAGTCTTTACCGCAACCAGCTGCTGAAGGAGCAGAGCGTATGAGCAGGTCGATTGTGCTGGAAAAACTCATCAGAATCACCCATTTAAGCTACAGGACCGAAACACATAACCGGGAGCAGGCCAGATCAGCTGCTTCCGCAGGAGGCATATTTCTGGGCTGGCACTGTTTTATCTGGATTCTTGCCCATCATTTTTCACGGCTGGGACAAAGCAGTGGAGAGAGATTCGTCACACTGGCCAGTCTCAGTGAAGATGGACAGCTCATAACTGACATACTAAACAGGCTTGATTGGCAGGTGGTGCGCGGTTCCAGCAGCCGCGGGGGTATTAAATCTCTGCGGCTCCTTCTCAGCGAGCTGGAAAAAGAAAAGAAAGTGGTACTTACACCCGATGGTCCCAAAGGACCCGCCCGTCAGGTCAAACCGGGAGCAGTCCTGCTGCAAAGGCGGAGCGAACTTCCCGTGATACCAGTGGGAATCGCCATCGGCTGGAAATATGAGTTTTCAAGCTGGGATAGATTTCAGCTGCCTCTGCCGGGCAGCAAAATTCATCTCCACTACGGTAAGCCTGTGGATGATCTAAGCACCTTTGATAGAGATGAGGCCTGTGCTCACCTGGAGAAAAAACTGGAGGAAGCCTGTGCCAGAGCACGGGAGCACTTAAATTGAAAGCTGAAAAATGGGGGTCAGGTTTTGAAGGAAGAGCCTGCATATTTTAAACTTAAAATTATAGAGCTTCTGCATAGTGATAACCCTCCTCCTGCCAGCAGACCTCTTCTGATCCTGCTTAGAATTTTATCCTGGCTTTATGGAATGGCAGTAAGTCTTCGCAATTTTTTTTATGACCGTGGATTTTTCTCTATCAGCAGTATTGAGCCCGCTGTGTTGAGTGTGGGCAATATAGTAGCGGGAGGAACCGGCAAGACTCCCACAGTTCTGGCCCTGGCCCAGCGATTGCAGCAGGTCGGTTTTTCTCCAGCCGTGATATGCCGGGGTTATGGCAGGAAAAATTCTTCTCCTCTGCTGGTGAGTGATGGAGATGAGGTACTGACCGCCCAGGAAAAAGCGGGTGATGAACCACATATGCTGGCCAGAAAACTTTCCTCTGTACCTGTTGTGGTCTGTGAGAGCAAGTCGAAGGCTGCAATCTGGGTTGAAGATCATCTTGATAGTGATGTGGTACTTATCGATGACGGTTTTCAGCACAGGAGTCTGGATCGTGATTATGATCTTGTTTTGCTGGATTCCCGTGATCCCTTCGGCAACGGTCATCTTCTGCCCCGAGGTTTTCTCAGAGAGCCTCCTACCAGCCTGGCCAGAGCGGACAGCATCATGATAACTCGAGCGGGCCAGGCCAGCACGGGTGAGATCAGCGGTTTCAAAAACCGGATCATGGGTCTGACCCAGAATTTCTATCAGGCTAATAAAAGTCGGAGCAGAGCAAAAATTTATGAGGGAAAACTCAGACCGCTCAGACTCAGAGATTTTACCGGTGAAGAAATTTCACTGCGGAGTGTAAGTGAAAAAAAGCTCCTTGCTTTCAGCGGCATAGGTAATCCTGATTCTTTTGTGAAAACACTGGAGGATTTATCGGCCGGTGTGAGTGAACATATCCGTTTCCCCGACCATCATGATTATAATAGAGATGAACTGCTGGAAAGAATCTCCTCAGATTTGCCGGATCCAGCGGGTTCTCCCGAGATGGAAGGCAATGCTTTGATTATAACCACCGAGAAGGATATGACCAAAATTTCCAAAGAAACAGCTGAAAAATTATATGATAAGGGTTTTAAGCTGCTGGCTCTGGAAGTTGAGATGTCTCTCGAAGATAATTTAATAGATGATATTATTTCAGCAATAAATGGAGGTAAATGAATGCGATGAATGCAGCAGCAATAATTCCGGCCCGCTATAAATCCAGCCGCTTTCCCGGCAAACCTCTGGCTGATATTGCCGGAAAAAAGATGATTGAGCGGGTTTACAGACGCACGGAGATGTGCGAGCTGATAGACCTGGTGATAGTTGCCACAGATGACAGTAGAATTGCAGAGGAAGTTAAACGCTTCGGGGGCAGTGTGAGGATGACTGATTCTGGCCACTCCAGCGGCACCGACAGGATAGCAGAAGTGGCCGGGGATCTAAATCAGGAGTTCATCGTCAATGTCCAGGGGGACGAACCTTTAATCAGAGCGGATATGATAGAAGATGCTCTGCTGTTGCTGCGTGAGGACGAAAAAGCTGTTATGTCCACTCTGGCTTCTCCTCTATCACCTGAAGAGGCCGATAATCCTGATACTGTCAAGCTGGTCAGGGATATGCAGGGAAGGGCTTTATACTTTTCCCGCTCTCCCATACCGGGAAATAAGGATTCCTGTGATGGAGCAGATTTCTGGCAGCATATCGGTCTTTACGTTTTTCACAGGGATTTTTTGCTTCGCTTTACAGATTTTGAGCCCACACCTCTGGAAAGAAGAGAGGGGCTTGAACAGCTGAGAGCCCTGGAGCATGGATATGAGATAAGCGTCGGCATAACAGAACATCATGGCCCGGGTGTAGACCGCCCAGAAGATATAGACAGGGTGGAGAATATTCTGGCACAGGAGGAGATAGATAATGACCGTCAGCGTGAAACTCGATGATGATATAGTATTTGGAGATAGGAAGAGCCCTCTGGTCATTCTGGCCGGCCCCTGTTCGCTGGAAAGCCGGGAGCTGGCCATGACAGTTGCCAGCCGGATGAAGGAGATAACTGAAAAACTGGAATTGCCTTATGTCTTCAAGTCTTCATATGACAAAGCCAACCGTTCTTCCATACATTCTTTTCGTGGTCCCGGCCTGGATCGCGGGTTGAGGATCTTGGAGGAGGTTAAAGATAAATTCTCTCTTCCTCTTCTTTCTGATGTGCACAGTTCCGAGCAGGCCGAGATAGCGGGAGAGATACTGGATATTGTTCAGGTTCCAGCCTTTTTATCCCGCCAGACAG
>CAYXAK010000164.1:0-3027 GCA_964462585.1 uncultured Halanaerobiaceae bacterium | reverse complement strand
CAATCGTCATAGATAAGGGAGAGATCTCCTTTCAGCTGGAATTCAGATATGCCGACCTCTCCCGCCTGATATACAGCTGGTTGAAATCTGAATACGGATTGACAGTCGAGGTTATGGTCCAGGAGGACCATCTCCATAACCGCAATAAATACGAGATATATCTGCCCCATCAGGACCGGCTGATCCAGCTGATGATAAAGCTGGGTCTTCTCAGCCCTGAAGGTCAGCCTGACTTCTACATGAAGGAAGAGTTTGTCCGGGATGAGAGGCTGGGAAGGGCCTATCTCAGGGGTTTTTTCCTGGCCTCGGGTTCGATAAACCATCCCAGCTCCCAGTATCATCTGGAGATACGCTGTGATCATAAAGCCCAGGCCGAGGATCTCATCAAGCTTCTCTTCGGCTTTCAGCTGACACCTCACTTCACAGAGCACCGGGAAAATTACATGGTATATCTGAAAGATTTTGAGAGCATCTCCGCAGTTCTCAATCTGCTGGGAGCGGAGAAAGCCCAGCTCAAGCTGGAGAATGCCCGGGTGGTAAGCCAGGTCAAGGAGAACGTCAACCGCAGGGTGAATTTTGAAACCGCCAATCTGGACAAGACGGTATCGGCTGCCATGGAGCAGATCGAGGATATAGATCTTATCGAGAGCAGAATGGGGCTGCAGGAGCTCACCGATGGGCTGCAGGAGATCGCCATAATGAGGAGAAGATATCCCTATGACAGCCTGAGAGAACTGGGCGAGAGATTCGATCCTCCTCTCAGCAAATCCGGTGTTAACAGCAGATTGCGGCGAATAAAGCAGATTGCGGAGAATATCAGGGGTGAGAGCTGATGAAATTTTCCATGGATATGGAGCCCAGACAGAGCCAGGAACAGAAACAGCAGCTGGCCATGACCCCCAGGCTGCGCATGGCCATAGAGATACTTCAGCTCAACACCCAGCAGCTGCAGGAATTTCTCTCGGAAAGGCTGCTGGAAAACCCCCTGCTCGAAAAGGAGGAAAAGGAGCTGAGGGAGAGGATAGAAAACCACCGGAGCACCGCCGCTAACAGCCCGGCGGGCAGAGGCGGGGTTGGAGGTAATGAAAGGGAGCAGTTCAAGAAGTTCATAGGCTATAACCCTCCCCTGCTGGAACACCTGGAAAATCAACTTCCGGAAATTCTGGATCAAGGGGAGATGGAACCGGGCAGATATATACTGGCCAGCCTTGATGAAACCGGGCTTCTGCAGACCGATATCGTTCAGATTGCAGCCGAGATCGGTGCCGATCCTGATAGTTTGGAGAGTGTGAGGCAGAAGCTAATGTACCTCGATCCCCCGGGGATAGCTGCCACCTCCTCCCGGGAGGCGATGGAGGTGCAGCTCGATATTCGGGAGGTGGATCCGGATTCCCCGGCCCGCAGACTGCTGGAGAAAACCGGCGAGAAACTCGAAGATATGACACTCAACCAGCTATGTCAGGAGGTATCTTTCGAGGAGGAGAGGGCTCTGGCCGCACTGGCCAGGCTGAAGAAGTTAAATCCCCATCCGGCCTCCGCCTTCGATGGGGCGGAGGAGAAAGCCAGCTATATAGAGCCCGATGTCATACTGCGCCGTGTTCGGGGAGAATATCAGGTCGAGCTCAATGGCCGGGCCAGCCCGGCCCTGACTATAAACGAGCGCTATTATCAGATGATGAAAAACGCCGAGGAGGAAGAGGCCTCGGAATTTCTGCGGAGCAAATTCCAGTCGGCTCTATGGCTGATAAAGGCCGTGGAGAGAAGGCGCATGACTCTGGAGAGGATAACCAGAGAGATAGCCAAAAGGCAGAGTGAATTCCTGGAAAAGGGTCTCAGATATCTGCGCCCGCTGACGATGGAGGATGTGGCGGAGGCTGTCGATGTGCACGAATCCACTGTGAGCAGAGCCTGCCGGGATAAGTATATACAGACAGAGCGGGGACTTTTCAAGATGAGATTCTTTTTTGCCGGAGGTGTGGGCGATACCGCCACTCCAGCCATCAAATCCATTTTATCATCTCTGGTCGAGGGTGAGAGCAAAAATAATCCGCTCAGCGATCGCAAAATAGCGGAGAAGATGGAAAAAGAATACGGTATAGAGCTATCCCGGCGCACCGTAGCAAAATATCGCAATGCCCTGGGTATCCCCTCCTCGCTTAAAAGGCGGAGGTGGAAATATCAGATCTAAACAAGGAGCAAATACAGTTTGCATTTGCCGGCGGGTTGTATTATAATATAAACAGCAAATAGAAGGATGGATTTTTTTAAAGACTCCGGGACGATTTTGTTCCTGCAGGGCATAAATATTCCCGGGGGTTTATTGAAAGTTGATCTCAGCCAGCAGCGCAAGCGGTCGGGGAGGAAGTACTTATATGGAATATCTGTTCAAAATCCAGAACAAAATTGTGCCCGAGGTTATTGATCTGGCCGAAAGGCGCTTCTGCATAATGAGCAAGATCAATGAGAAGGGGCCAATGGGGCGCAGAGCTCTGGCCGAAAATCTGGATATGAGCGAGAGAAGCATCCGCAACGAACTGGATTTTCTGGCCGAACAGGGTCTGGTGGAGATCACCAGGGCCGGCACCCGACTGACCGAGAGTGGCCGCTCCTTTATGAAGGAGTTCGAGCGCTATATCAAGGAGCTTAAGGATTTTTCCCAGCTGGAGACCGAACTCTCAAGGCATCTGGGTCTGGAAGATGTGATAATTGTTCCCTGTGATTTTCAGCATTCCAGCCTGCTGAGGGAGCTGGGGCGCAGCGCCGCCCGCTATATACTGGGCATACTGCAGCCCGGAGATATTCTGGCTGTCACCGGCGGCTATACAATGGCGGAAGTTGCCAATATGATGGCACCTAAGGAGAAACTGGCCGGTCAGGTTGAGGTTGTTCCCGGCCGGGGTGGTCTGGGTGAAGTTGTTGAGATACAGGCCAACACCATAGCCGCTCAGATAGCAAACAAAATAGGTGCTGACTATCATCTCCTGCAGGTTCCCGATAATCTGCGCCAGGAGAATATAGCCGCCATCA
>CAYXAK010000163.1:0-3042 GCA_964462585.1 uncultured Halanaerobiaceae bacterium | reverse complement strand
AGATCTATGCCACCCGCCCCTGCTATTTTATTTTCATACTCACTGCACTCCTGGCGGGGATCTTCTGCCTGACCATCGGGTATATGTGCATTCCCGGGATCGAGATCGACATGCCGGAAGAAATTCTCCTCCATGTAATGGTTGAAGCTGCCGGGATGATCGGGTTCGATACCTATGTATTCATCCAGATTGAATGTTGTCACACCGGCAAAGCTCAATCCTTCCTCCTGATGAAATCTCACCAGCTCATCGTACATGCCCAGCGGTGTGCTGCCGGTGGGCAGCCCCAGGACCGCCTCAGTGTCGTATTCCACCTGGCCTGCCACGATTCTGGCCGCTTTTCTGCTCAGATCTCCATAATCTTCTACTATGTTGAATTTCATCGTTTTTCGACCTCCATCCTTGTTTTAAATTATCTTTCCAGCTTTTCAATTTTCCGGCTCTATCTCGATAAGGGCTATTTCGGGAGGGCAGTTGATTCTGATGGGAAGAGCGCTGGCCCCCAGCCCCCTGTTCACATATAGATATCTGACACCGCTGTCCCGGGGCTGAAAAAGGCCCGAGATATAATCCCGGCTGTAGATCAGATCATAGAAGAACCTGATCACGGGCAGATTGATCTGGCCGCCGTGGGTATCGCCCACCAGCACAAGATCGACAGGAGCCATATCATCTGCTGAATCTGATCTTTTGATGCCTTCCACCACATCGTAGGTATGCGATATAACCAGGTTGAACCCGCTTTCCAGTTCGGCCGGACCGGCCGCCTGCTGAAAATCATCGAGACCGACCCGGGGACAGCCCACACCGATTATATTAAACGCCATATCCCTCACCTTAATCCTGTGGTGATGGTTGTTGAGAAATCTGATCCCGGCTGTCTCCAGGTCTTTCCTGATGGCTGTGAGATTGTCCCTGTAGTCATGGTTTCCCGGCACGGCGAAGGCGGGAGCCTGTAGATCCATCTCCACCAGCAGCTCCTGAAAGCTATCCCGGTGCCGGAGATTATCGATATAATCCCCCGTCAGCAGAGCCAGATCGTATTCCAGCTCAGACAGATTGGAGATCAAATTCTCCTCCAGCCTGCCCCTGCGCCTGAAATGCAGATCACTGAGATGGAGCAAAACCACGGGTTCTGTCACCTTTTTCGAGGCTATCTTTACCCTCTCCACCTCTATATCAGCTGTATTGAGAACAGGCCTGTTAAAATTCATAAACTCTCACCGAAAGCTTTATCAATCTCCGTCATCTGCCAGGCGCCGGTGCTGCTCTATGATCTCGCTCACAGTTTTGAAGTTGAAGCCCTCTTCATCGAGCATCTCTACCAGCTCCGGCAGAAATTCGATGGTGCTGGTCCGATCTCCGCCCCCATCGTGCATGAGGACTATCGCTCCCCCGTGCAGCTGCAGCTGTGCTCTGGCCAGCAGCAGTTCCGGCTGGTTTTCCAGCTCATAATCACCTACATCAACAGACCAGTTAACGATCTGATAGCTCTCACGGGAGAAGAGCTCGAGCTGTCTATCATTTATATCCCCGTAGGGCGGGCGGATCAGGCGGGGATATTCACCTGTTATATCTTCGATCAGCTCACCTGTGCGTCCTATCTCAGCTTCTTTCACTTCGGCCCAGTCCAGTGTGGTAAAATTGCGGTGAGTATAGGAGTGGTTGCCTATTTCGTGGCCTTCACGGGCTATGCGCTCCACCAGCCAGGGATGATCCTCGACCTCCTGCCCCAGCAGAAAAAAGGTGCCGGGAACATCGTAGTCGGCCAGTATATCGAGAATCTGGGGTGTATGGCGGGGGGAGGGCCCATCATCAAATGTCAGAGCCACACCGCGGCTCTCCTCCGGGCCGGCCATATAAAATGTACCGGAAAACTCATCCTGTTTGCGTTCAAAATCAGATATGTATTCATCGGCCACCATCGAGCTGGCCCGGACCGGCTGCATGCCGGTCTGCATAAAACCGCAAATGAAGATAATTGCAGTAAAAATAAGCAGGGCTGCGGTTGTTTTTTTCATTGATCTCCTCCTCAAATCAGAAAAACTGCTGGATGATCTGATAAATTTTTGTCCGATCTTCTTTTATCCGATCTTCTTATATTATGATAACATGACTGCAGCAAAATTATAAGTGCCATTTGACACAGCCTCAATATCAGGTATAATTATTAGTGAGTATATTAAGTAAATTACTGAGGTTTAGGAGGCTAAAATATATGTCAGTGGCAGAAAATATTGCTGATCTCATCGGAGATACACCCCACTACTTGCTGCAGTCAGCGGCCGATGATCATGAACAGGATATTTACCTCAAGCTGGAGGCCTACAACCCCGGCTCCAGCGTCAAGGACCGCATAGCTTTCAGCATGATCAGAAGGGCCGAAAGAGAAGGTTTTCTTGCTGAAGATGGCGTTATTGTGGAACCCACCAGCGGGAATACGGGCATCGGTCTGGCCATGATCGGCACCGCCCGGGGTTACAGGGTGATACTGACCATGCCGGACAGCATGAGCCAGGAAAGGCGCGATCTGCTCCGGGCTTTTGGGGCCGAACTGATACTGACTTCTGGAGATGATGGCATGCCCGGCGCCATCGATAAAGCCCGTGAGCTGGTCGATAAATATGATAATTACTATATGCCGAACCAGTTTGCAAACCCGGCCAATCCTGATATTCACCGCAGAACAACAGCCCGGGAAATTCTCGATGATTTCGGTGATGATCTGGATTATTTTGTGGCCGGTGTGGGCACCGGCGGCACCATCACGGGTGTGGGCCAGGTATTAAAGGAAGAGAGCCCGGATACCGAAATTGTGGCCGTGGAACCTGCCGGCTCACCCGTCTTATCCGGAGGTGAATCGGGCTCACACAGCATCCAGGGTATAGGAGCCGGATTTATACCGGAGATACTGGAGAGAGATATTCTCGATAGAGTTGTGACCGTTGAGGATGAAGAAGCCGAAGATGCCACCAGGCTGCTGGCCGAAAGAGAGGGGCTTCTCTGCGGTGTATCATCTGGAGCGGCACTGGCCGCCACATT
>CAYXAK010000162.1:0-3054 GCA_964462585.1 uncultured Halanaerobiaceae bacterium | reverse complement strand
TCTGCTGAATATATTGGCATGAAGTTAAACGAGATGGGAATAGATCCTCTGGTGCACTTCACCTGTAAGGATAAAAGCCGGAATGAGATGGAGAGTTTTCTATATTCTCTGGAAAGAGAAGAGGTTGAGAATCTGCTGGTGGTGACCGGAGATTATCTGGTGAGTGGATATCAGGGAATCTCCAGGCCGGTATTTGATCTCGACGCTGTTCAGACACTGAAATTAATTTCCGAGCTAAATGATGGTCTGGAATATAAAGATGCCTTTGGCAATCCTGTCGAGCTGCAGGCCACCAACTTTTTCACAGGCTGCGGAGTTTCTCCTTTCAAACGGCTGGAATCGGAGCTCATGTTCCAGTATTATAAACTGGAAAAGAAAATCAGAGCTGGAGCTGAATTCATAATTCCCCAGC
This sequence comes from uncultured Halanaerobiaceae bacterium, assembly GCA_964462585.1. Taxonomy (GTDB): domain Bacteria; phylum Bacillota; class Halanaerobiia; order Halanaerobiales; family Halarsenatibacteraceae; genus Halarsenatibacter. Next base: position 2,642 of record CAYXAK010000162.1, on the reverse strand, counting down.
TGGGTTATGATATGAGAAAATTTCATGAACTGCTGCAGTTTTTGCGCTGGCGTGATTTTGATATTCCCGTCATAGGAAATATTTACGTGCTGACTTACGGGCCGGGCAGAGCCATGAACAACAATAATATACCAGGCTGTGTGGTTACAGATGACCTCCTGGAGAAACTTGCTGAAGAAAGAGAAGCTGATGATAACGGTCATCAGGCCAGCCTGGACCGGGCTGCCAAAATGTATGCTATGATTAAGGGCATGGGGTTTGCCGGTGTACATCTGGGCGGTCATGGCCTGGAATATGAAGATATTCAGTATATAGTGGAGAAGGGCCAGGAGCTGGAAGATAATTGGCGGCGTTATGTGCCTGAGTTTGACTATCCTCAGGAAGATGGTTTTTATCTTTTCCGCCGGGATGAGAAGACAGGATTGAACACGGAAGAGCTTTCTCCCCGGACGGAAAAGGGTAAAAAGACAGTGGGCCACAGAATTTTCCGGGTTGTCCACAGTCTGTTTTTCGATCCGGGTGGTGTATTTTTCCGTCCCTCTCAGAAGATCTGTCAGGTTATTGATGAGAGCTGGGCTGAAGACCCGCTGGAATTTATGGAAAGAGTTATTAAAACCATAAGCAATGACTGCCTGCAGTGCGGGGACTGTGCTCTGCCGGATATCGCCTATCTCTGCCCCATGTCTCAGTGCCCCAAAAATCAGCGTAATGGAGCCTGTGGAGGCAGCAAAGATGGCTGGTGTGAGGTCTATCCTGAAGAGAAAAAGTGTATATATGTGAGAATGTACAGAAGGCTTAAGCCCTATGGGCAGGACGAGCTGGAGGAGAAGGCCCTCAAGTATATGCCCCCTGTGAACTGGGACCTCAAGCAGACTTCATCCTGGCTCAATTATTTTCTGGGGCGTGATTATGCCGCAGAGATGAAGAATATCGATCCTCCAGAGCAGAACTGAGAAAAAAATTTGCCAGAAGTAGAATACCATGATATCATTTAAATCGTGAATTCCACTACAGTGCTCTCTGCAGAGGTGAGAGTATATATCACACCATATTTATAATATCCAATATATAATAGACAGACAATCAGGAGGGAATATACTTATTATGAAGAGTTCCAGTTCACTTTCTGGTCGAAATCCCCGTCTGCTCATATTTTCCGCGCTAATGGCTGCTCTGACCGCTATAGGGGCTTACATCATGATTCCTCTGCCCATAAGCCCTGTGCCTGTTACACTGCAAAATCTGTTTGTGGTTCTGTCCGGTATGCTGCTGGGAGCTAAAGCTGGATTTCTCAGCCAGATTATTTATCTCGCGCTGGGTCTGGTTGGGCTGCCGGTTTTTGCTGGGGGCACTGCCGGTGTCGGAGTTTTATTTTCGCCCACCGGAGGTTATCTCATGGCCTTTCCCCTGGCGGCCTATGTTATAGGTAAAATGTCAGGAGGCAATTTGAAGATAGATGCGGTTTCTGCTTCTATCGGAATGATATTGATATATGTTCTGGGGGCCAGTTTCATGGTGGCCTTCTGGGATTTCAGCCCTGTCCAGGCGCTTTCAGCCGGAGTCTTTCCCTTTATACCCGGGGATATTTTTAAGGTTGTAGTGGCAGTTGCTATCAGGGTTAGCATGCCCGCAGCTCTAATGAACAGGCTGGAAATAACGGCAGGTTGATAGGATATGAAATAATAATCCCGGCTGCTTTAAAGGCAACCGGGATTTTACTGCGCCAGTCAGCAGTCCAGTTCCAGTCTGTTATATATTACGGTTGAGCCTCAGCCTGTCCGGCAAATCCCAGAAAGACCAGGCTTAAAACAAGAGCAAAACTGACGATTGCTTTTTTGGTTCTTCTCCACTTCAGCTGGTGGAAACTACCTATAATGTATCACACTGAGGCATATTATTAACATCTTCATTTGTAAAAAGTAGAGCAAGTAGGTGCTGCCAACTTTTAAATCTTTATAAACTCCAGCAATTAGAGGTATAAGTTGCAATATCTCTTCAGAATATATTGCGTCTTTTGCTACTGTTCTGGAGAAGAGTCATTTTTTCTTAATAAATTAGAGCAATCTGGTGAAATTAATATAGACGTGTTTATATTTTTTTACAGCCAGATAATCAAATCTTATAGTTGTTATAAGATAAAATAAAATAATACAGGGGGTTAATCATGTCAGGGGAATTTTTTCACTATATACCGCTTCCGATTGCGGGTTTAATGCTGGGACTGGCCGGGCTGGGGAACTAATTGAGCCCTATGGCAGCCAGCACCGCTATTTTACCGGTTTTTTATCCCTGCTCATCGGAATATTGCTGGTTGGCAGATTGTACTTTGATTTTCAGGGAATCAGAGAGGACCTGAAAGACCCCTTAAAAGCCAGCACAAGTTTAACTTTTTCCATGGCAGTAATAATACTGGCCAGTTATCTGCTGGATATCTCCTATCTTCTGGCTGTAGCGATCTGGTATGGAGGAATTGTCCTCCACCTTATGCTGGCAGTGCTGTTTCCATTGAAATTTCTGCCAAATATTCCCTCGAACAGGTTTTTCTCAGCTATTTTATCGTATATGTTGGAATAGTTGTGGCCAGTGTCAGCGCACCTGTTTTCGAACGTTTTCTGGTTGGTCAGTATCTTTTCTGGCTGGGC
>CAYXAK010000161.1:0-3062 GCA_964462585.1 uncultured Halanaerobiaceae bacterium | reverse complement strand
TCACCCCAGCTGTAATCGCTGCTGGCGGCATACGTCTCCTCCACACGGGGATCTTCATCCGGCTCTATATCGGCCTGGCGCCGATAGTCCATGCCAAGATTGAAATTACCGGCAAAGCTCTTAGCAAAACCCAGAGCCAGGTCGCTGATCTCCTGATCCCACTCTTCTGTATCCAGGTAATCGACCATATCTATCTCATAATCTAAATATATATCGAGATCGCGAAACTGCCAGAAGTCAAAGCTGAAGCTCCTGTCATAGCCTGCGGCCAGCGTTGTCTCCACCACACTGTCATCCGCATCTTCTTCCCGATCATAGATCTCCCTTTCATGATCACCATCAAAATAGGCCGTATAGCCCTCACCCTCGTATTCCAGCTCGCCTTCACCGGAGGCATAATAGTGATCATCATAATCCTGGTAATTCAGATATGTATCACCGCTCCAGTTGCCCCAATCCAGCTCATGGGACAGCGAGGCCTCCCAGTTGAAAAGTCCGGGCAGATCGATTCTGTTCTCCTGATTATAATATTCAATATAACCCATATGGGTGGGTGTCTCCAGATAATACTGACGGAAGCCGCCCGCCCAGCCTGTATGCTGATAGTAATCGAGATAGAGCTGACCGGGCGGTCCCAGCCAGCGGTGATTGAAGGTGAGCTTGCCGAACCAGCCCCGCCTGCTGCTGTAGCCGTATTCGAACTCCACGCTGGGCCTTTCATCATCCAGATTTATGTAGATGACAGGCCAGTAAAACAGGGGCAGTCGGCCGTCGAGTTCGTAAAATACAACATGATAGGCCACAAGGTAATCACCGGGATAGATTTCGATGGTTCTGGCTTTGAATATGTAGTGGGGCTCATCCAGATCACAGCCGGTAAAATCGCCGGGGGACATGTGAATCTCCTCGGGATAGGAAAGGATCTGATCATCCTCTTCCTCCATCTTAACCTCTATTTTATCGGCCATAAAGTAAAAGGGACCGTATTCCCCCCGGATATCGGTCTCCAGTGTGACCAGGCCGGTCTCCCGATCGAAGGTTAGATTATCTCCGCTGAGCTTCATGCTGTCCATATCCTGGGCTGCGGCCCCGGAGATTCCGGAGGTCAAAATTGTGTAAATAAGTAGCCATAATAAAAGCAGCAGAACAGCCCGGAAAAAGCTGACGCTGAAAGTATGTTCAGATTCATTTTTATATGTATTATATCTATGCCAGCTCCCCCAAAATTTGCCCAACTTTACCGACCTCCTGTGATAGGCATGCCGCATTAAAGATCAAGTTCTATCTCTACATCACCTTCAGCTGTGAAGACCTCATCCTCTTCTAAAAGCAGTGTGGCTTCATTGCTGGTGATCGTGTCACCGTTTTCCACTATCTCCACACCGTCGGCAAAATGAAATACCTCATCTTCCTCATCATAATTGCCGGAGCCGGCCGCAATCTCACGATTTTCCTGTTCGATCTCCAGCGGTTCGGTCATCTCAAATTCGCCTTCCTCCGTATAATAGACCATTCTGGAGCTGGTCATCTCCATCTCATTTCCATCTTCCTGTTTGTAATCCAGCAGGACATCCTCCTCAAATATGAGCTCATCCTCGTCCATATAAATTGAGAGCTCCTGGGAATAGATCTCCCCTTCTGCAAAATACAGTTCTACATCTTCATAGAGATATATGATGGAATCAGCCTGATCGATCTCACCCCACTGTGAGGCCGTCTCATATTCCTGCCAGTCTATCTCCACGCCCTGGTAGAGCTCTATCCAATCCTCGATATATTCCAGTTCCCCCGAGCTTATCTGTACATCATCCGCAGCAGCAGGTTTAGGCGCTGCCGAGAAAGCCACAAACAGCACAATTATGAACAGAATAAAGCCGGATCTGATATTCATCTTATAACCTCCCCGCAGATTTTTCGAGTCCTTTTATAGCATGATTCTGGACATTAAGCCCGCCAGCAGCAAAGACCACTTCTCCCTGAATATTATGAGCAGAATACCCAGTGTGGTGAAAATACCGTGGGGCAGCCAGGCTGCTGTCACGGGGCTTATCAGCTCATTTAGCCCGAAAGCACGGGCAAAGGAGACAACCACATAGTAGAGGAATATTATGATAACTGTCAGCCCCAGGGCCAGGGCCCTGCTGTCCCTGCTGCCCAGGCTGAGGGGTGTGCCTATCAATACGAATACCAGTGCTGTTAAGGGCAGGGAAACTCTCATGTGATATTCAACCAGCAGCTCCGTAACGTCCACTCCTCCCTGCCTCAATAACTCTATCTCCTGCTGCAGTTCCTCCCGGCTCATCTCTGCCGGTGATCTCTGCTCACCCATAAAATGTTCAATATCACCTGAAATATCCAGATCGAACTCCGAAAAATTGCTGTCAGTATCGATCAGACCGTCCTGGCCCTGGCGATGAAAATAGCCGTTATAAAGACCCCATTCATCATCTCTTATCTCACCGTGTTCAGCTGTGATAATCTCAGGGTTAACTTCACCGCCTCCGGCCTGCCTTTCAAGTATTACCACCTGTTCCATGATGCCGGACTCTTCATCATAATCGTCAATATAAAAGATCCTTCCTTCCGGCCCCTCAAAGTAAATTTCATCTCCCCTGACTCCCATCACTCCCTGCAGATCCTCACCGCGCATAATTTCTCTTGCCTGCTGGTTGCTCCAGGGAACAATATTCTCATTGAACAGATAGGTCATACCGCTTATGATAAGACCGAATATTATCAGGGGGATTACAAGCCTGTATATGCTGAATCCGCCCATGCGCAGGGCGGTAAACTCCCCGTTTCTGTTCAATTTGCCTATTCCGGACATGATGGCAAACAGAACCGCCATGGGAAAGGTCTCCACCATTATCTCCGGAAGCCGATAGAAAAGCAGCTGGATAACAATGGGCCATGGCACATCCTCCATGATGATCATATCGGCCACCTGATAGAGAAAGTTGCTGAGCATGACTATGGTTATTATGATTACGCCTATCAGATAGGGGCGGATGGCATTTTTGAATAAATATCTGTCCACAAGGGATATCTTTGCCAGCATACTA
>CAYXAK010000160.1:0-3082 GCA_964462585.1 uncultured Halanaerobiaceae bacterium | reverse complement strand
AGAATGCCGGCCCTGTCCGCGATCTGTTCGGCCTGATTTAAACCTGTCGTGGAGAAGATGACTGTTCTGCCTTCTGCACCCGGTTCAGCCAGCAGCTGCAAAATTTTATGCCCTGTTATATAATCGAGTGTGTGGGTTGGTTCATCGAAGATGATTAAATCGCCCTCATTGACCAGCGCCTGCAGGATTTTTACCAGCTGTTTTTGACCCCGGGAAAGGGTTTTAATCTTATCCTCCAGGTTAATACCCTCTTCCTGCAAAAACTGCTTTGCCCGCTCAATATCTTATAACCGGGGTTTCCCCCGGCTACTGACGGTTCATATTGGGTTTGACAGAAAAGCACCGGAACTATCCGGGCTATATGACTCAGTCATCATTTACCTCCAGAACAATACTTTCTAGCAGGTCATCTTCCCGGTCAGGATCAATTTCAATATCTTCCACTCCCTCAGCCTGATAGTCGGAAGTATCTTTAACACTGGCTTCATCGGCTTCTTCGTCGACAACAAAAGCTTTCAAATCATATGTGCCTGCTTCCAGGCCCCTGAGCAGGAAATCTCCGGCTTCTTTGTCAGCTTCATCCTCATCCAGCGCTACTGCTGAGGCTGCAGATTCATTCCCATCATAGGCTTTGATTTTAACATCCCGATCTTCCAACGCTCGATATTCATTGAATTCATTTTCCTTCTCTGCCAGCACACTACCCTTTATATTAACCGTTTCCCGTTCATCGATCACATCTATAACCTCGGGTGATAATACTATCTCATCTTCGGAATCATGTAGCAGCTCAGCGGCATTGACATCGAGCGTCAGTTCGGTGAATTTATTATCTCTGAGAGTGAAATTATAGGATATCTCCACACCCTCTTCCCTGTCCGCGGGTATAAATATCTCCTCCTCGTCTCCATCTTCGTATACCACTCTGGATTTTCCCTCTGAATCAGGATTGTCACCTTCTTCATTTTCTGTATTCTCTTCTGCCTCCTCAGATTTTTCAGCGGCATCCACCACCAGCCTGATATTTATATACTCGCCTGCCGGCAGTGTCTTGCGGCCCAGCAGTACTTCCTCAAAGCGCAGATCAAGCAGGTCAACTTCCTTCTCTCCTCCCTCATCGGAAAAATCATTTATGACCTCCCAGGAACCGCCAATTCTGTTGGCCTGAACCTCATCTATAGTTAAATTAATCTCGTCCACATCGTTGACCGCTCTATCCGCTATGTTCACCACCAGATATCCCTCGCCTTCAAAGACATCCCCGTCGGGAAGTCCCTCACAGCCTGATAAACCCAGAACAGCTGTGATTAAAACCGCGACTGCTAGTAATTTTATCCGCACAATTTATCAGCTCCAGCTATATTTTCTATGCTCTGCTAATCCTGTGCTTAAATTATAAGTACCACCTGTAATGATTTCAAGCCATGTTTATGAACAATTAGTGACAATTTGTGAAAACAAAATGATCATTTTTATATATCGCGCCAGGAGATCGTTTCTTTTACATCATTATGGGACAAATTGCAACCGGCGGAATAATTAATTTCAATATATTTAAAGGAATTACAGTATTCCTATTGAATTAAAATATTGCAGTAAAATTTGAGAAAATTTTTATTAAATCTTTTTATAAACATATAATAAATGAGGGATACCATATTGAATACAGATCATAATAGAAAGAGACCACTGCCATTCACATATCTGTTCATCACGCTGATCTGGACCTGGGTCTTCTGGGCTCTGGCTATAGTAACCGGAGATCATTATTTAGAATTTCCTGCGGTCTTATTTGCTCTGCTGGGATTTCTCGGGCCGCTGCTGGTGGCGGCAGCCATGGTGAAAATGGGATACTGGGAGAGCTCTCTCACTGAATTTATGCAGAACTGTTTTGATCCCCGCCGCTTAAGCAGGGACTGGTATCTTTACATAATAGGTCTTGTAATAGTTCTTGTGGGCTCACCGGTGCTGATCCTGGCTTTCTTTACCGGACGCAGTCCGGCCGCTCTGATCAATTTTACACCTGCACTGGTACTGGTGCCGGCAGTGCTGGCAGGGGCGCTGGAAGAGCCCGGCTGGCGCGGCTATGCCCAAAAAGCACTGCAGCAGAGGCTGTCAGTACTGACCAGCAGTATAGTGATAGGGATTTTCTGGGCCCTATGGCACTGGCCTCTTTTCTTTCTGCCCGGTTACTATCATGCCAGCATGGGCTTTGCCAGTTCAGCCTTCTGGTTTTTCAATCTGTCCATACTGGTGGGGTCGGTTATCTATGGATGGATTTATAATCGTGCCGGCCGAATAGCTTTTGCAGCTGTGTTCTATCATTCCCTGGGCAACCTGGGCAGAATGGTCCTGGCAGTCGATTATCCTGGCCCGGGCCTGGAAGGCTTTGAGGGAATTGATGTGGTGGAACTGGTTGATTTCTCTGTGGAGGCCCTTGTGGCGGTTTTGATTGTCCTGGCAGCTAGAAAATTCATGTTCAAAAGGCAAAACGTTTAATTAAAGAATGGGGAGGATTGAGGTCCAGCAGTGCTTTTAAAACTCAAAGCAAAACTCAAAAATCATCGGGAAAGTCCCTGGATATATTTTGCAATCAGCTTTTTTCTGACCTGGATTTTCTGATACCGGCAGTTTTTGTGGAGGCAGAGTTTGGCAGCCCGCTGATAACAGTTTTAATTATATTGAGCGGCCTTTTCGGTAAAGTAATACCGCCTCTGATGCTGACATACATAGGTTATGGGAGGACCGGGCTGCAGGATTACTGGAACCGCCTGACTGAATGGAGAAGAATCAGCCTGCGCTGGTGGTTGATTTCACTGCTGGTCCCCGTTATTACCGGAGTTCAGCCGAGAAAGCCCCGCTGATGTAATCGGCGGGGATGAATCGGCATCTTCTCTTCTGCTCTCTTGCATATGAATTTTTTTCATGATATAATACGCGAAACACTTTAATTTTTTATATCAGCTTTGCCTAAATATTCCCCCAGCAAGTTAATGCGGGTAATGTGAGCTCGGAAACTGTTCAACATTATATTGAAGATCAGGATGATTAGAATGCAGATAACATATGTTTTAGAGCTTTT
>CAYXAK010000159.1:0-3099 GCA_964462585.1 uncultured Halanaerobiaceae bacterium | reverse complement strand
GCTCTCATAAACGGAGCTACAGGTCTGGCGGGAGAAATCACCGCTGATTTCTATATATTTTTTCTGGGAGAAGCTGCTGTTACACTGCCCATTCTTCTCATCATCGCTGGCTTTAAACTTGTCAGGGGCCTGGAATTTCTTCAGTGGAGATTTCGCATGCTGGGCTTCTTCATAGCCTATATCTCTTCCCTGACGATATTCCATATAAACCAGGGATTTTCAGAGGTTTTTACCCGGGGACTGCTGGGTGAAGGGGGCGGCCTGATGGGAGGCACTGCCGCCTATATCTTCACGGCCTTTTTTGGTTATGCCGGCAGTCAGATACTTCTGCTCTCACTCACACTCATTGGTGTTCTTCTATTTTTTGATATATTTCTGCTGGAATTCAGCCGGAATCTGGCCAGCGGGACGCTGAACATATTGAAAAATACCGGTAACTTCTGTCAGAAGCTTCCACTGAAGAAGCTATTTTTATTGCCGGCGCTCATTCCGGTTAAAATCATCGAGAAGCACAGGTCTTCGCCTGAGGATGAAATGATCGAGAAAAGGGATGAGCTGGCACCTGCAGAAGATGAGGGCGTGTCAGTTATTCCTGAAGATCAATTCAACCGGGATAGCTCACCTGCCGATGATGAAGAGGCTGGGGAGGATAACAGCAGCTGGCTGCAGGGTGATGAGAAGGAAGCAGAAGAAGATGAGGCAGAAGCTTCAGAAGATGACTGGGAAGAGATGCTCGATGATTTCAGCGAAGATCAGGATTATACCGTACCACCGCTTAAATTATTGAAAAATGATGATAGCTCGGCTGGCAGAGCTCAGGATAACAGTGAACTGCTGGAGAGGACTCTGAACAATTTTGGAGTGGAGGCCAGAGTTACCAATATAAGAAAGGGGCCCACACTTACAAGATATGAAGTGGAGCCCGAAACAGGAGTTAAGGTCAGCAAAATTGTGAATCTCTCTGATGATATAGCTCTATCACTGGCAGCAGAGGATATACGCATTGAAGCACCTATCCCGGGCAAATCTGCTCTGGGGATCGAAGTGCCACATCAGGGTGCCTCCCTGGTCAGATTGAAGGGGGTTCTGCAATCCAGCAAATTTGATCCAGAGGAAAACTCCAAACTGCAGATTGGGCTGGGCAGGGCCATAGATGGAGCTCCGGTTGTGGCCGATCTATCGGAGATGCCCCACCTTTTAATTGCCGGAGCTACAGGCTCGGGCAAGAGTGTCTGCATTAACAGCATAATATCCAGCCTGCTCTTTCAGTACAGTCCCCTAGATTTAAAAATGCTGATGATAGATCCCAAAAAGGTCGAGCTGGTAAATTATGAGAATTTGCCCCATCTCTTTTCCCCCCTTGTCACTGACTGTCAGAAAGCAGCCGGCACTCTTAAATTGATAGTCGAGGAGATGGAGAGAAGGTATGATCTCTTTGCGGAGACAGGTACCAGGGATATAAATTCTTATAATGAAAAAGCAGAGGATGAGCTTCCCTATATAGTCGTCATAATAGATGAGCTCTCCGATCTGATGATGGTCGCGGCAAGTGAAGTGGAAGATGCCATCTGCCGGCTTGCTCAGATGTCCAGAGCAGCTGGTATCCATCTCGTCATAGCCACCCAGAGGCCTTCAGTTGATGTTATAACAGGTCTGATAAAGGCAAATATTCCCAGCCGCATTGCCTTTGCCGTCTCCTCCAACACCGATTCACGTACAATTCTCGATGAAAGCGGGGCTGAGAAACTTCTGGGTGATGGTGATATGCTCTATTATCCTGTGGGTGCCAAAAAGCCCCACAGGGTGCAGGGGTCTTTCATAAGTGATGCCGAGATTGAAAGGCTGGTATCATTTGTTAAAAATCAGACCGATCCGGAATTTGAGATAGATGAAGAGGAGTTCGATGATCTCAGCCTGGATGATATTGATGAAGAGGAAGATGAACTGCTGGGTGATGCAATCAAGCTGGTTGTGGAATACAGGGCTTCAATATCAATGCTGCAGAGACGGCTTCATATTGGACATTCACGTGCCGCCCGCCTTGTAGATAGAATGGAGGAGCTGGGTATAGTAGGTCCCTATAATGGCCCGCAGCCCCGGGAAGTGCTGATATCTGAAGAGGATCTGGATCGATTTTTTGATGAGAACGACGAAATCGATGTGGAATGAATACCTTATCTGAAAAGGAAGGATAGAGCAGCTATGGAGACAGTTTATCTGGAATACGAAATTTTACAGGATCAACCCGGTCTGCTGGGGGATGTGGCTTCACTGCTGGGACTTTTAGATATAAATATCAATACCGTGGCCAGCATAGAAGGCAATTATCGGGGGTTTTTACTGGAAATTCAGGATTTTGAGAAAAAGGAGAGCCTAATCAAGGCTCTTTCATCGATCTCCGATCTCAAAATAAGTAACTTCAGACCCCCGGAACTTAACGACTTCCTGGCTTTAAAGCACGGCAAAAAGATCTCCTGGCGTAAGGATGGAGAGATCTATCACTTTTACCGGACTGAACTCGAGCTGCTCTTGGATCTGATGAGCCATTTTATCACAGGGCGATCTGATGTCAAACTGGGGCTTTCCGGTGAGCCCAAGGTCGGTAAGACTGAAACCGCTATAGCTGCAGCTGTACACGCCAACAAGGAATGGCGGCTTTTATCTACGACACTGCTGCGGAAAATTGCGGTCAAAAAATTATCTGCGGACCTTAACTCTAAAACAGTTTTTATCATAGATGCCATCACAACATTTTTTCGCTCCTCGGCTGAACATGTTCGTTTTATCCGCAGGTTTTTATCGGAGACTGAGGCCCCTATAATTATCGAACATCCTCAGATATTTGTGCAGGAGACTGAATATGATTTTGACTCCTTTGATATGGTGATCAACCTCTCCAGCAGAGAGGATACCGGGGAGAATGGGGATTCGAGCAAATATTTTCAGACTTTTAATAGTTTTGATCTTTCCTGAAGTTTATCGACAAAATATTTCGGGTGGTGCTCTAAAGGGCTAAAGGGAGGTAAATATATTGGCCGTAGGAAAAAATCTCAAAGAAAAAAGAAAAGAGCTGGGCCTGACGATAGAAGAGGCGGAAGA
>CAYXAK010000158.1:0-3113 GCA_964462585.1 uncultured Halanaerobiaceae bacterium | reverse complement strand
AGAGAGATAAATTTCATCGCCGGGGCTGACTCCCAAAAAAATGTGCCTGAAAGAAGATATATTACCGAAAGAGCGGCAGAATTGAACCCTGAATTCATCCTTTTAACAGGAGACTTGCAGGAAACCCCTCCTACCCTTGACAGCAATTGGATTAGATGGTTTAAAGACTGGGAAGATAAAGCAGTAACAGAGGATGGACGTATGATACCTGTGATTCCTGCTATCGGCAATCACGAAGTGGTAGGAGGTTATGACGGCACCTGGGAAGATGGTCAGTATTATTATAATTCCTTTCTCCTGCCCGGAAACGAAAAATTCTTTACCCTGGAATACGGTCCTGATCTGACAATTGTTACACTTGATTCCAACCACACCACTCCGGTTCTTGGTGCTCAGGTGGAATGGCTGGAAAAGATCCTGCCTGATCTCCAGGAAGACTGGGTAGTTGCACAGTACCATATACCTGCATGGGGGAGGGGGCTTTTCGATGATACTTCACAGCCAATTAGAGATCATTGGGTACCACTTTTTGAGGAGTACAATGTTGAGCTGGTCCATGAAGGCCATGATCACACTTATAAAGTGACGCATGAAATCGGCGGTATCAGTAAATTTAGAGACGAACTGGATCAATGGATAGAAGATGGCATGGAGAGTGCTGTTGAAGATTTTGATCCTGAGGAGGATTATACCGCCTGGTCTTTCCCCGAACTCTCATCGCTTTCCGGTGGAAACTATGAAGATGTAGAGGGTGTTGATTCTCTCGTCGAAGGAATGGAGGAACTTCCCTATTTGATTTCACTCAACTTAATTCAGGAAGAAGGAGATATTGAGGAAGAGCGGGGAGGACTTGATTACTGGATGATCTATGAAGAGATGGCTGAGTCAGCACTTTATGAAAATTTCTGGAGAGAAGAATTCAAGCATAGATATAATCCTCTTGATCAAGAGGATTCTGTCAAGCACATCGGCGATGGCGCCTGGGGAGCTGGCCTGGCTACACCTAAAGATGCGGAAGAAAATTGGTATCTGGAGGAAACTAAACGAAAGCATCATTTCTTTGAACTTACTCTTAAGCCTGAGGATGATAAACTGGAAATAACTCCTTATTTTGCCCCCGAAGAAGACAGAGGCGATGAGATGGAAAAACAGAGCACTTTTTATCTGGAAAGGTAATTAAATGAATGGGCAAGACAAATTACTGTCCTCCCGGTTTATTATTATAGCGTCCGCGAAGACAGTGTTAGAACAATATGTCTCAAAATCAGGTTTAAATAACTTAGGTTTAACCAGGGAAAATATCTTATAACTATTTGAGGTGGAAAAATGAAAAAGAACCTTATTTTTAAATGCACTGCCAGTTTCATTGTTTTAGCTGCAGTATTTGTAATGATTGGTATGCAGATTGCTGAGGCCGATAGTTTAACCCAGGATGATTATGAATTTGCCAGCTCTACAGCTCCCACAGGTTTAATTCTCACCTGGCAGAATGATCCCAGTGAAACTATGTCGATGACCTGGAGGACAGAAGAAGAAGCGGATTCCATGATTTATTACACACCGGTTTCTGAAGATGATGAGGATTATGAACATCAACAGGCCAGGACCTGGACCTTTGAAGAAACCGATTACTGGGTTCACGGGGGGGAATTGAGAAACTTAAAACCAGATACAGAATATAAAGCTTATGTGCGCAGTGGAGAAGAAGAAGGAGAAAAGTTCAAATTTAAAACCGCTCCAGCCGACTCACAGGATATTACATTTCTCACCGGTGGAGATTCCCGATCAAACGTAATGGAGAGAAGAGAGGTTAATCGGAGAGCGGCTGAATTAAAGCCTGACTTCGTACTTTTTACCGGTGATTTGCAGGAAACGCCTCCCAGCCGTGATAGCAACTGGATAAGGTGGTTTAAAGACTGGGAGGAATTGATGATCACAGAGAACAATCGCAGAATTCCTATAGTTCCTGTTCTGGGCAACCACGAAGTCATAGGTGGTTATCATGGCGGCAGAGCTGATGCCCAGTATTATTACAATTCTTTTCTGCTGCCGGGCAATGAAAAATACTATACACTGCAGTATGGTCCGGATTTGACGATAATATCACTTGATACCGGTCATACTTCTGAAGTGGATGGGCCCCAGCTTGACTGGCTGGAAAATTACGCCCTGCCCGGCATTGAGACAGATTGGACTGTTGCTCAGCAGCATATGCAGGCATTTACCAGCGGCAGCGATGATGATATAAGATTTCAGACGAGAGATTACTGGGTACCTCTGTATGAAGAGTATGGTGTGGATCTAGTCAATGAGGCGAAGAGTCATACACTGAAAATTTCTGAAAGAATAAAAGGTATATATCAAGCCAGAGAGGATATAGATTCCTGGATTATGTCCGGCCTGGATAGTGCAGGAGAAGATTTTGATCCGGAAGAGGATTACTCTCCCTGGGGCTTGCCAGAATATGGACAGCTATCCGGAGGGGATTGGGAAGGTATAGAGGATGTTGAATCCTATCCAGATGCACTGGAAAAACTTGCTTATTTCATCGGTCTGGAATTGATGCAGACCGAGGATGAAATTGAAGAGCAGATGATATTTGATCAACTGGTTGATACCGCTCTTTACGATGATTTTAGAGCCGAAATTCCGAATCTGTATGATGTATTTGATCGGGAAGAAGGTGTCTTATATATAGGTGATGGTGGCTGGGGGGCACCTCTGGGATCTCCCCGTAATGCGGAAGACACCTGGTATCTTAAGTATGCTCGCAGTGGATACCATTTCTTTGAAGTTAATTTAGAAGTTGACAGCAATGAAATGAAAGTCACACCCCATGTTTGGGAGGATGAAGAGGACTGGATCCAGCTGGATAGTCATTTGATAACAAAATAATCAGTAATTATAACACCGCTCCATTTGAATGTCATTTGATCTTTTGTTCTAGAGTAACTTGATTTCTATCCCCACCGGTAGCCTGCTGGTAATGCCTGGGCTACCGGTGTGTTTTTTGTTTTCTTACAGCTGATCCACCTCATATCCCAGCTCCTGAAAGAGATGTAGCAGACCGACATCATTTATGACGTGGCCGCCTCCTACCACCACAAAAGGTT
>CAYXAK010000157.1:0-3121 GCA_964462585.1 uncultured Halanaerobiaceae bacterium | reverse complement strand
TCCTCGCTGGGTGTAGACGGCCAGCGCGCAGATCGCATGGTCGAGAACAATGATCTGCTCAGCGAGCAGCTGGAAAACCAGCGGGAATCGATCTCCGGTGTCTCACTGGATGAGGAGATGGCGAATATGGTCAAATACCAGCAGGGTTATGCCGCCGCCGCCAATGTCATCACAACCACCCAGCAAAATCTCGATACCCTCATGGGTATAGTCCGCTAGAGGAGTGAGATAATATGAGAATTACTCAGAATGTCATGGTCGATAACATGATGAACAACCTGCAGAAAAATATGGAGCAGATGGATAAATTCAGCCAGCGCCTGTCTTCGGGCAAGCAGTTTCAACACCCCTCCGAGGCCCCCATAGAAGCGGCCAAGAGCATGAACTTCACCTCGATGATAGAGAAGAGCGAGCAGTTTGAGGAGAATGTAAATCAGGCCCGCTCCTGGCTGGAGACCAGTGAGAGCGCTATGGATGATGCCAATGAGGTTGTGCAGAGGGCCCGGGAGCTGACCATCCAGGGTGCCAACGATACGCTGACAGAGAGCGAGCGAGAGAACCTGGCCCAGGAGATGGAGGAGCTGAGAAATGAGCTCATCTCCATTGCCGAGACACGCCACGGTGACCGCTATGTTTTCAGCGGTCAGAGTACCGATCAGGCTCCCTTCGATGAGCAGGGCAACTATCAGGGTGATCATAAGAATATAGTGCGCGAGATCAATCCCGGTGTCGATATGACGATAAATGTTACCGGTGAGGAAGCCTTCGGTGAGAGCATAGATGCCCTGGATGATGTTATCAGTGATCTGCGCCAGGGCAATCCCCGTGTTTATACGGAGGAGCTGGAGGGGCAGCCTCTGAGCGATGTAGATGGTATAGATGTAGAAGATGAAGAGCTTACTTTTACACTTGAGGGCCCCGGGGGTGAAGAGATCGAGATAGATGGCATTGATCTGGAAGAAAATATGACCCGCCGTGAGATTGTGGATGAGATCAATGAAACCATATGGGATTCAGATCAGGATGGTATAGAGGACAATTACCGCTATGCCCGGCTGCGAGGCAACAGGATAGAATTCAGGCACCACGAATCAGGCGGTGAGTATGGTGTTAGAGTAGAATCTGAAGATGAGGATTTAATGAATGCGCTTTTTGTCGATGAGGAAGTAGCAGAAGAAAATGGAGATTTCTTTGTATCAGAACAGGGCGGAGAGGGTTCGATTCAGCTGGGAACCGGCGATATCGAATCCTTCAACGATGCCATCGACAGCAGCCTGCAGACCAGAGCCGAGATTGGGGCCAGGGTGAACAGGCTGGATCTGACCGAGCGCCGGCTGGAAGATGAGATAATCAACCTGCGCCAGCTGCGCTCTGAGAACGAGGACACCGATATGGCCGAGACGATAACGGAGATGCGCATGCAGGAAAGCGTCTATCAGGCCTCACTGGCCACAGGAGCAAGAATTATACAGCCGTCACTGGTCGACTTCCTGCAGTAGTTTTTGCGCCAGATCCACTTGAGAGGGTGAAAGCCTATGGATGTGCCCGGAGTTGATATAAATACACAGCGCGGCTGCCTGGGCCTGGAGGAGACAGATTACGAGTTCGAAGTCCAGCAGGATCGCGCTGAGATGCAGCTGACATCTCATCAGGCACAGGTTGAGCTCCAGGAGGTAGAATCACACCTGGAGATAGACAAAACGCAGATGAGGCGTGATCTGGGCCTTTACAGCCATCTGGAGATGAGAGCCAACAGCGCCCGAGAAGCCATGGAAACGGCCAGAGAGGCTATCGCCCGCTATGCACAAGTTGGAGACAGGCTGATGGATTTTCAGAACAACGATATATCTGACATAGCTTTTGAGGAGATGCTGGGTGATGAGGTGGAGTTTCAGCTCGCCTATCTTTCGCCGCCTGATATAACTTTCGAGCCCGGAGATCTGGAGGTTTCCGGCAGAGAAGGTCGTTTGGAGATGGATGCTGGCCGGCAGGGAGAACTGAACAGGCCCGATTATCAGTTTGCAGCGGGTTCACTGGATATCTATCAGCGCCAGCGGCCCGAGGTCGATGTCATGCCACCTCCGCCGGGAAGTACACTTAACAGGCGGGCCTGAATAATAAAATTTGCAAATGGAGGTCAGGATGTTATGCCCACCAGAGAGATCGAGACCAGAGAATTTGGCACTGTGGAGATAGATGAAGAGGAGATCATCACCTTTCCCCGGGGACTGCCGGGATTTGATGGGGCCAGGGAGTTTGTGCTGCTGCCCTTGAAAGAAGGCTCACCCTTTCTCATACTGCAGTCGGTGGAGGAGCCGGCTCTGGCTTTTGTCACACTGGAGCCCGTTTCCTTCACCACCAATTACGAATTTGAGATAGGTGAGAAAACACAGGAACTGCTGGATATTGAGGATGAAGCTGATGTCGGTGTGGTGGTGATAGCCAATCTGGACGGTGAGGATAATGAGATATTTGTCAATCTCTCCGCACCGGTGGTTATCAATGTCAGGAAGAATCTGGCCCGTCAGGTGATACTCGATCAGGATCACTATCCACTGCGTTATGCGATCGAGCTCAAGCCGGTGAAGGAGGGGAGCGCCTGATGCTGGTACTTACCCGTCAGAAAGATGAGAAGATAATTATAGATGACAATATCGAGGTGCAGGTGCTGTCGATTGAGGGGAATCAGGTGCAGCTGGGCATCGATGCTCCCCGTTCGATCGAGATCCACCGGGAAGAAGTCTATGAGCGCATCAAAGAGGAGAATGTCCAGGCTGCCGGTGCATCTGACCTGGAGGGTCTGGGAGATTTCACCATTGACAGAGAAGAAGAGGAGTAAAAGCGGGAAATTGAGGGTTATGAGGTAGAATTATAGAGATAAACTCAGTTAATTTGCTGTGAGAGTGTTTTTCGATGTTGCATTCACATGTAAAAATATACAGTATTGACGATGAATATAGGTGAGTGGAGATATGAAGA
This sequence comes from uncultured Halanaerobiaceae bacterium, assembly GCA_964462585.1. Classification (GTDB taxonomy): domain Bacteria; phylum Bacillota; class Halanaerobiia; order Halanaerobiales; family Halarsenatibacteraceae; genus Halarsenatibacter. The sequence goes on along the minus strand of CAYXAK010000157.1, from coordinate 142 downwards.
TATAAGAAATGAAAGATTGGGCGGATAGTTAGTGAGAGCTTTCAGTGACTTTCACTGCTGCAGACTGATCATCAGCTGGAGTTTGCAGTAGTGATGGTTACTGAAACCCCCAACCCGAGCAGCGGGGGCGGCCGACCCGATG
>CAYXAK010000156.1:0-3132 GCA_964462585.1 uncultured Halanaerobiaceae bacterium | reverse complement strand
AAAATTAGAGAGGTGATATCAGATGGCTGAGGACTATGAATTGGCACATGCCTGCATAAGGGTTATGGACCTGGAAGAATCGGTTGAATTTTACGAACAGGCTCTTAATTTTGAGGAAACGAAGAGGAGAGATTTTCCCGAACACGAATTTACACTGGTATTTATGGAGGGGCCGGCGGGAAATTTTGAGATTGAACTGACCTATAATTATGATCCGGAAGAACCCTATGAACTTGGGAACGGCTTCAGTCATTTTGCTGTGATGGTCGATGATATCGAAAAATCCTATGAAAGCCATCAGGAACAGGGCTATGAGTTAAGCGATATTTACAGCTTGAGCGAAGAAGCTGAGGGAGGCTACTATTTCATTTCTGACCCGGATGGCTATGAAATAGAGGTCATTCAAAGATAGAAAGACCGGTGATCATCATTCAGCGCCGGCAGCTCTGGATATGGAGGATGGAGGTGTGATCGGTGAAGAGAATAGGCTTGATCGGCGGTATGAGCTGGGCTTCCACACTTGATTATTACAGGCTTCTCAATGAACTGGTCCAAAAAGAGCTGGGCAAACCCCATTCGGCTGAGATAATAATGCATTCTGTCGACTTTGCTCCCTTTAAAAGGCTGCAGCACCGGGATGAGTGGGGGGAGCTGACCTCCCGCCTGCAGAAGATAGCCCGGAATTTAGAGCAGGCCGGGGCCGATATGGTGCTGATATGTGCCAACACCATGCACAGGATGGCTCCCGAGCTGGAGGGATCTCTGGATATTCCGCTTCTGCACATTGCCGATGCTGCCGGTGCGGCCATAGAGGCAGAGGGACTAAAGCAGGTGGCGCTTCTGGGCACCAGGTTTACCATGGAGGGCGATTTTTACCGCCGGAGGCTGGTCAGAGATTACGGTCTGGAGATTATGATACCGGGTGAAGAGAACAGGGAGAGAATTCACGAGATTATCTATGAGGAGCTTATTTCAGATACTGTAAGTGATCGAGCCCGGAGTGATTTCCGCCGGATAATAGATGCTCTGTCCGACAGAGGAGCTGAAGGTGTCATACTGGGCTGTACAGAGCTGCCGATGCTGGTTGATGACGATATAAAACTGCCGCTTTTTGATACCACCAGACTCCATGCTGAGATGGCAGTGAGGAGAGCGCTGATATGAAATCTTCATCCGCTTCTGATTATATCAAAAATTTCCTGGTTTTGCTTATCATAGCGATTACGGCCACAGCTTTGCTTTTGGGATTTACAGCTGCCGGTATCTCGGCCGCAGAGATTGAATTCACCGTTCTCCATACCAATGATGAGCATTCACATCTAATACCCCATACACCGACGATGGACCGGCAGCTGCCTCCGGCTGAGGATGGAAGCAGGGGGGGCATGGCCCGTCTGGCAGGAGCTGTGGGGGAGATTGAGGAGGAGCTGGGCGCAGATAGACCTCTTTTCCTGCTCAACGGGGGAGATTTCATCGGAGCCAATCCCTTCAGCTGGCTGGTTCCGGCCGGGGCCGGAGCAGAGCTAAACCTGATGCAGGAGATAGGCTATGATGCCGCCGTATATGGCAACCACGAATTTGATTACGGCGTTGAGATTTTGAGGGAATATATGGATGCTGCCGGTTATCCCGAAGCAGGAGAGAAACTTCCGGTGCTGGGCAGCAATATCGATGCCGGAGCAGAAGAGGAGGTTTCACCATATATCAGAGAAAACAGAATACTGGAAATCGAAGATGACCTTAAACTGGGTTTAATGGGGCTTATAGGTGAAGATGCCGCCCGTATTGCTCCCGATACCGGTGGGCTGAGTTTCGAAACTCCTCCGGAAGCGGCCGAAGATCAGGTGGAAATATTAAAAGAAGACGGGGCGGATGTGATCGCCGCCCTGACACATGCCGGACTGGAGGAGGATAGAGATCTGGCCCGCGCTGTCGATGGTCTCGATATTATAGTGGGAGGTCACTCTCACGATCTTTTGAGAGAGCCGGAGCTGGTCGGAGGTACGCTCATAGTCCAGGCCGGCGCCTATCTGAGCCATCTGGGCCGTCTCGATCTCAGCTATGATAGAGCGGAGGAAGAGCTGACTGTGGAGAACTATGAACTTATTGAGCTGGACAGTGAGGTGCAGCCGGCAGAGGATATCGAAGAAAGGGTAAGAGATTATGAGGAGATGCTATCCGATCTGGTGGAAGAGATAAGCGGGGGTGAATTTGCTGGCAGCGGAGAACCCATTCTCAGGAGCGAATTTGCCCTGGAAAAAGAGCCCTATGCCGGCGAGAATCCCGTGGGCAATTTTGTCACAGATGCCATGAGGCTGGAGGCGGAGAGAGTGCTGGGAGAGAGTGTAGATATAGCTTTTCAGGGCAGCGGTCAGATCAGGGCCGATCTCTATCCCGGCGGCCCTGATAGTGAGCTGAGCTTCTATGATCTGGCTGCCACCTCAGCTTTCGGCACAGGTCCCGGAGATGATTACGGATTTCCTCTGGTAACTGCCTATCTCCGGGGGGACGAGCTCATGACACTGCTGGAAGTCGCCGCCTTCATACCGAGGGTGGAGACCGATAGACACTTTATCCACTTCTCCGGACTCAGATACAGCTATGACCCCGAAAATGCCGTCCTTTTCACAGTGCCGGGCATCGAATTTCCCGTTCTGCCCATGAGAGCGGTGGCAGATGCTGAAATATACAGGGGTGAGGGCCGCCAGCCCCCGGGTGGTGTCGGATCTGCCACAGATGGTGAATATATTAAGCCGGAAGAGGATGAGCTTTACCGCATGGTAACAGATGCCCATATGCTCTCCCAGATTTCACTGGTGGAGGATATTATACCCTGGGCGAATTTATCCCCCCGGGATGAGGACGGAAACAGACTGGATGTGGATAATTTAGAGCAGTTTCTGATCGAGACTGAGGAGGGTAATCTCAAGACATGGCAGACGGTCGTGGGCTATGGGCGCAGGCTGGAAGAAAAAGAAGGGGGTATGCCTAACTATTATGCCCAAAAAGGCGGCAGAATAGAGGAGGTCGATGCCGCCTCACAGCTGGCGATCTTCATCGCGGCTGTGATAGTTATATCATCGCTGATGGTCATACTGCTGAAGCTGGTGATTAACAGGAGAAAATCCGGTT
>CAYXAK010000155.1:0-3134 GCA_964462585.1 uncultured Halanaerobiaceae bacterium | reverse complement strand
TAATAAAAGCAACAACTTCTTCATAAATAATTTCTCCTTATTTTAATCATTTATTGAACCTGATGTATAATAAATATAATGTTTTACGGCTTTTACTTTCCTCCATTATCTGGTCCAGCATCATCTGGCGGGCCCTGATCATCACCGGGTGTATCCTCATCTGGACCGGCATCATCGGGGGCATCTTCTGGACTTTCTTCCTCCTCCGGAGTTTCATCTTCAGCTTGTTCAGCGTTTTCGGCCGCTTCTGCTGCTTTCTCCTCTGCTTCCTCCTTAGCTTCTTGGACTTTTTCTTGAGCTGCCTCATTCATTTCATCTTCTGTAACCTCACCTTGGCTAGCAGCAAACTCAGCTAACTCTTGAGCTGCCTCACTCACATCTTCTCCGTCTACATCTTCATCTTCTTCCAGAACAATTAGTTGCTGTGCCATTTCCGCAACAGCCTGACCATGCTCTTCTTCTTCGCTGATACTTTCATTTACTGTGTCAAAAGCAGAACCTGGAACACCTGCATTTTTTGCCTGTATAATATTATCAACAGTTTCATGCAGATCTTCAGCTTCTAACTCACCTTCTGCATATTGATCAATGAAATCTTTAATAGTGTCTACAGCCAAATCATCTCCCTCAAAATTATCCAGCGTAAATTCAAAGAAAAATTCCTGCTCTTCCGCATCCACATTTTCAAGATGATCTAAAATGTCTGCTATATTATCCTCATGTTCATCCGCAAGTGTTGAGTGCGCAAAGCCAAACATAAGACCCACGACTAATAGAATAGAAATTAACATTCTCGTTCCTGAAATCAGATCTCTATTCTTCATGTTAAACCTCCTCTTGACTTCTTACCGTATTTCTTTTATATTGTATTGTAATTTATTGTTGCATAGACTGCAGGATTTTAATGTGTCTTATAACACATTATCCACTTCGTTATTTTTTTATTCAGCCCAAAATGAGTCTTTTAGGTAAATAGTCCTATCCTTGATATCTATTAAATCCTCTTCCTGCATATTATTTAATAACTTGGTCACATTTGCCCGGGTTGTGCCTACCATATCTGCCAATTCCTGATGGGTAAATTTTTGTTTTATTTGGATTGTTTTATCCTTCTTCTCGCCAAATTTATTGCCCAGATGCTTTAAAGTTTGCTTTAGCCGACTATCAGTGGTTTGAAATGTAAGATTTTTTATCTCCTGATTTGCCTCCTGCAGCCTTAAAGACAGCGCACCTATTGTTTTAAGAGCTATTTCTGGAAACTCACTTATCAATTTTTTATATTTATCTCTGCTGATAATTCGCAGAACCCCCACGGTGACTGCCTGAACCGAGGTTAAACGTTTGGCTTCGTCAAAAAGTGCCATCTCTCCGAAGAAATCACCTTCACCCAAAATCTCAAGAGTTTTATCTCTGCCTTTTCTGCTGGTGGTAAAAATTTTGAAAAGACCGGATAAAATCAAATAAATTTCATGTCCTTTTTCCCCTTCACGATAAATCATTTCATCTTTCTTAAACTCTTTTTTGTAACTATAGTCTTCTATCTTTTTAATTTCCTCTTCTGACAAATTCTGCAGAATAAAAAAATTATGCAGTTCTTCCATGAATATTAACTCCTTTGTTTAAAACCCCATAGGTATACAGCTTAATTTTTGACTATGAGAGGTTTATCTACACAAGGCTCTTTTTCGTATCAGTATCGAAGATATCTCCTGTTTGGTCAATCATGTATCTAAAAAAGGATGATGAAGCCATTCCTCTTTTCATTTTGATTGTATGCATATTTGATTCTTTATTTCAAGATTAAAGAAATAATCTGAATATCCTCCTTTTTTAATGGTAGTGATTAACTAATATCACACGTACACCAGAGGGGTTATCCAATATCTCATCTGAAATCAAATACAAAATTTCTAACCTTTTATTAAATATTTTATGCTTCGATTCAAGCATCTCTCATCATCTCTATAAAGTTTTCCGCGAGCTCAGGATCAAACTGACTGCCTGCACATTCTTCTATTTCCTTTAATGCTTCTTCCTTAGTCATTGCATTTTTATAAGGCCTGCCAGCTGTCATCACATCATAAGCATCAACTATGGAAATTATCCTCGATAACAATGGTATCTCATCTCCCTTAAGGCCATCAGGATACCCGGTCCCGTCCCAGCGCTCATGATGGTGGAATATCTCTTCAGCAATAGGTGCAAATTCTTCTGTTGCCGAGGCAATAGTATAACCTCTAGCCGGGTGATCTCTAATTATCTGCCATTCTTCTTCACTTAAATTTTTAGGCTTGGTTAAAATTTCATCCGAAATAGTCACCTTGCCTATATCGTGAAGAGTTGCTAATAGTGAGAGCCTATTTAATTGTTCTTTTTTCAGCCCGATTTTTCCCCCAGCTCATAAGCCAGTGAAGACATTCTCACTGCATGTTCTTTTGTTTCTGCACTTTTTGCCGCCAGTGTATTAAGCATATTCTGAACTAATTTATTCTCTGCGCTTTGAATTTTAGTTAACTTTTCCTTACACATTCTTTCGTCAGCCCTGGTTAATACCTCATCAAACTCCTCTTCTTTATCACTTTTGACGGCAATACCAATACCCAATGTTATGGATATATTTTCAAACTCTGTTTCCTCGCAGTTTTTTTCTATACGTTCTACTATTTTTCGAGCCAGCTCAGAGTTTGTCTGAGGCAGTAATATGACAAATTCGTCACCAGCCCAGCAAGCTATAATGTCTTCATCCCGGGTGGATTTTCGTAAAACTTCAGCCACTTTGGTTAATAATCTATCACCCATTTTATGACCGCAGGTATCATTCACCAGCTTCATACCATTCACATCACACATAATTAAACTAATAGGCAGCTGTCTTTCTGTATCCAGACGAGACAGTTCCTCTTCCAGGTAAGTGCGATTATAAAGGTCCGTTAAGCCATCGTGATAGCTCAAATATCTCAATTTATCTCCTTTTTCTTTCAATTCGGTTATATCCAGCTGCATGGAAAGAATACCTTCTCCGCCCCGAGGAAGACTGACTTTTATTTCACTGAAATGCACATAATATTTTTCTCCGGTTTTTTTGCGGCTTTCACCTATATATTCCAGCTTTTCTTCGGCCATGATGCTTTCAA
>CAYXAK010000154.1:0-3138 GCA_964462585.1 uncultured Halanaerobiaceae bacterium | reverse complement strand
CATTCCTCTCTCTAATTTTTTTGATGCGCTTTCCCAGCGCCAGAGACAGTTCTTCTGTCTTGAAATTATTCATTGCTGAATCACCTGTGTTATTTCAGCTGTAATTTTATTCACTTAATTGAATAAGCAGCCAAAATATATTATCATCCAGATTCTCTACTAAAATAAGTTCTTTAAAAAAGTTAAGATACCTCGTTTTAAATATGCAATGCCGCAAACCAGCGCAGCATATTATTACTGTCATAATGCACAAAAATATGTTAATCGGTTCAATTAAATTGAAAAAATGACTGAATTAATATGAATATATAATCCTTGAAAATAATCCGGGATTATATATATAAAACATGTGGTAAAAACGTTGACCTATTCCGGGAAAAGCAGATCTCCTTAATCTCGTTAAAATACACTCAGAGTAAAAGAAGTTGTGAAGTCATAGGCGGGTTCCTCATAAACAGTATGATTGGTGCGTCTGAGAGTGGTGGTAATGCTAAGGTTTTCGCGGATATAAAAAACTGCAGAGCCGCTTAGACTGAGAAAATGATAGGTTTCCGGAAAACCCTGCCAGTTCTGTCGTGAATAGTTCATACCGGCCCTGAGATTGATATCTTCGGTTAATCTGTGGTCTATATCACCCTGTACCCTGAAGGTTACCTCCTCGAATGTATCGGGTATTGAAGCATCAAAACTGGCCGATAGAGAGGCCTGAGTATCAAGTGTGAGGGGATAGCCCATTCTGGCCTCTCCCACCACTGAAAGCTCCCTTTCCCTTTCCTCGGGTGCCAGGACCGGATAGCCCAGCCCGGCTTTGATCTCCCGGCCATAGGTTCGGGCTCTTTTAGTCTTTTCCAGAATTCTCCTGATAATATCCAGGCTCATCTGATTGGCGGTAAAATCATCTCCCATCTCCAGGATGAGAATCCTCCAGACTCCATTCAATCTGGCACTTACGCTAACAGCTTCGGCAATGATATCCGCCATCTCCAGCATTATATCCGGCCCAAGTTTGGCAGCCAGCAGTTCTTCCTCAATCAATCTTTTTTCAATGAGTGCTGCCCTGACCAGGGGCTGCACGTCATAAAATCGCCCTGTCCCTAGCCCGCCGGAGATAACAGCGTACAGTTCATCCTGCAATGGCGAAGCTGACTCCAGCTGTCCACCGCCACAACGCCCGAGGAAACACCGAAAGCATAGATCACTGAGATAAATACAGCGATGATGACAGCTCTCTTAAATGCTTTGGCCCCAACAGCCAAAATATCCACCCCCTTTATCCTGTTGATACTATATTATTAAACAGGCCAGTCTTAAATACCTCCTCCACAGAGAAATTAGATATAATCTCCCTCCGAAGTTAATATGAGCGCCATAAAAGCAGGAATTCATTCTCAATCGTGGAAATAGTAAACAGGTATGACTGATAGAGGGGTGATATAATGGCAGAAACTGGAGAAAGAACATTTCATGACATGCAGAGGGATATGAAGCTTTCTAAACTGGATGGGGTTTACAGCAATATTATGACCACCACAACCACGGGAGTATTTCTGACGGGTTTTGCCCTTGCTCTGGGGCTCGACAATGTGCAGATTGGTATAATGGCAGCTCTTCCCGCTTTTGCCAATCTATTTCAGATATTCGGTTCATATTTCGTGCAGAAAACGGGTTCGGCCAGAAAGATATGTCTTGTGAGTGTATTTTCCCATCGTATCTTGTGGATAATGGTGGCCGGACTTCCTCTCCTCGATCTGATATTTAATTTATCGGATAGCTTAATGATATTTCTTTTTCTGGCAGGGATCGCTTCTGCCAGCATCTTTGCAGCTGTCTCCAGTGTTTCCTGGATGTCATGGATAAGCGATATAATAACAGAAGCTCAGAGGGGTAAATTTTTCGGCAGGCGCAATATGATCCTCGGACTGGCCGGAATAACAACAGGTCTGCTGGGTGGATTTTTCATAGATATCTGGGAGTCATCATTCCCCGGATTGGAATCTGCAGGCTTCTCAATATTAATACTTGGTGGAGTTTTGTTCGGCTTTTTTTCCTGGTACATGCTGAGCAAGACCTCAGCCGGCAACCTGACAGATGAAATAGAAATAGATGAAGAAATGGATAGACCTGAAACTTATTTCAGATCTCTAAGAAGGTGCCTGCGGGATAAAACGTTTCGAGACTTTCTTATCTTCAGCATGCTGTGGGGATTTGCAGTCGGCCTCTCCAGCCCCTTCTTCAATGTTTATATGATAGAAACTCTGGATATAAATTTTTCTCAAATTGCTCTATTCGGCGTGATCAGCGGCTGTACAAATGCCCTGGGCATGCAGCTGTGGGGGAATGTTATAGATCGGTCTGGCACCAGAACACTCCTCTATATCACCTCCCTGGGCGGAAGTATGACACCCCTGCTCTGGGTCTTTACCTCTCCTGCTAATTACCTTATTCTCTGGCCGATTCATCTTCTCAGCGGCCTGGTATGGTCAGGAATAGGCCTGGCCACTTCACTGCTTCTCATGCAGCTGGTCAAAAGGAGATATAAATCCATATATTTTGCTATTTTTGCCGCCCTGACAGGATTGACCATGGCGATAGCTCCGATTATAGGTGGATATATTGCCGGAGCTGCTTCCGGCTTCAAACTCAGCTTCGGAATTTTTTCTCTGGAAGGTATGCAGTTTATATTCCTCCTCACCGGGCTGATGAGGCTGAGCACACTGGGTTTTCTGCGCAGGGTTGATCTGCCACAGCAGCTGCCTGTAAAAGAACTTTTGAAAAAAAGCCGCAGACACCTGGTCCCGGCCAGAGGAGCAGCCAGCCTGGGGACGCTTGGCCTGCAGTCGCTGGAGAACATCAACCTGGCTTTTGCCAGGGGGCTGATAAACGCCCGCAAAACGCTTAAAAAGATTGCTGGTGGTTCTTAGTATAAACAGAACCATTAAATAAATCAGCAGAGCTATTATGCCACGATCATATACATACCATAGCCCAGCAGGACTATGAGCAGAATAAGTGAGATTAGCGTCACCGCCCCGGGCAGGGCCAGGGGTGAAAAGCTTTTTTCCCGTCTGATTCTATCCTGGGCTGTGCGGTATTCCTCCGATAATTCCTCTAACTGCATGTCTGCATAATGCCACAATA
>CAYXAK010000153.1:0-3166 GCA_964462585.1 uncultured Halanaerobiaceae bacterium | reverse complement strand
CCTTTATAAACACTCCTGATAATTTAAAACCGGTGCTGGAGGGTGGCCCGGCAGCTGCAGCCGAAGAACGATTTTCTTCCTACCACGTGCTGACAGCTGTCGCCAATCCGGCCAGCGGCCGTTCACTGCTCAATATCAGCAGTAAGTTAATTGACAGGACGGCTCTCGATTCCGAAGTTTCTGTGCTCAATATAATTGAAATCCCGGGCCAGCTCCCCCTGGATGCCGCCCGCCAGAGAGAAGATTTTATGGAGGAAAGGCGTCAGACCCAGCAGAAGCTATTTGAACTGACAGATGAAGTGGCAGCTGAGACCGGTCTGGCCATAAATCCCCGGGTTAAATATTCACGAAATCGCTACCGCACTATGATAAATACAATCAAGCATGAAAATATTGATTTTCTCATGCTGGGCTGGCAAGGTGCCATGAATGTCTCCAAAATTTCCCGAAGTATGGTAGGACAGCTGGTCAGAAAAGCTCCCTGCCGCATAGGTGTGTTAAAGGATAGAGGTCTCGAACAGCTTAACAAAATACTTGTTCCCTTCCGGGGTAGCGAACACGCCAAACTCGGTGTGAAGCTGGCCGCAGATTTTGCCGAAAACGGTGACAGCATAGTAGAAATTCTTCGGGTGGTAAAACCCGGGGCTGACAAAGAAAAAGAACGGAAACTTGCCGAAGAAGAAATTTCCAGACTCGATGTAGATGAGTCCAGAATAAAAATAATAGTTGTCGAAAATGATACGGTGACTGATGGCATTATCGAAACCACGGAAAATACAGATTACGATCTGGTTGTAATGGGAGCCAGCAAACAGTGGAAGTACAAAAATATGCTCTTCGGTTCCATTCCCGACATTGTTGCTGACAGTGTTAACACCTCTGTTCTTATGGTCCGCGATTATGACAGCCAGATCTCTAAAACCATAGATGATGAAGTAGCCGCCGACGCAGAGAGAGCTGGAGATGAGGAGCCGGAAAAGATCTAAATGAAAGTTTAAAGGTGGGTTAATAATGATTTCTTTTAAAAAGTCGCTGGCGGGGAAGATTTTTATCGGTTTTATCCTGCTGGTCATCATTCTGCTGGTGATAACCTTCTGGTCTATAAGGAATTTTAACCAGCTCTCAACCTCTATCGATAATATCATGGAGGAAAATTATCGCTCGATTCAGGCCACCGAAAACATGATTGAATCCATCGAGCGCCAGGACAGTGCCGTTCTCATGCTGCTGGGCGGCCAGGAAGATACTGCCGTCGAATCCTTCCGCAGCCAGGAACAGGAATTCTTTAAATGGTTCGCCAGGGCCGAAGACAATATTACAATCGAGGAGGAAAATGAAATCATTTCCCGTCTGAACGATCTCTACATGCAGTATCTGGATAAAATAGATCAGCTGCGGGCCATGGATATTGTGGAAAGACAGGAATTCTATAATACGGAATACTTTGAGACCTTTCAGCAGTCCAAAGAAACCATCAGGGAGCTGAGAAGTGTCAATCAGGAGACAATGGTTGCAGCTCAGCAGCAGGCCAATGCTAGAGCCGGCCAGGCCCGCTATTCGACCATTTTAATATCAGCCCTGGGTATAATTATGGCAGCTATTTCCAGCTATATTTTAAGCCGCAGAATTTTATCTCCCATAAATCAGCTCAAAGAAGGTATAAATAGAGTGGCCGCTCGCAATTTCAATCAGAAGCTGCCTGTAAATTCCCGGGATGAAATAGGAGAGCTGACAGAAGAATTTAACAAGATGATCGATAAACTGCAGGAATATGAAAATCTAAATGTCCGCAAACTAAAGGCTGAAAAGGAAAAATCTGAGGCGATAGTTAACCATATCTCCAGCCCCCTGCTGGTAACGGATGATGAAAATAGATTGATACTCTATAATCAGGACAGCCAGGATCTTTTTGATCTGCGGCCTGAAGATCTGGATAATCACATTCTGGAGATAATAAATAATCAGGAGCTCTTCGATTTAATAACCCGCGAACCAGAGTATAAAAATGAGGAGGAAGCACCTGTTCTGGAACTGGCCGAAAGTGATGAACGCAGATATTATAGAATAGTCAGCAACCAGGTCAAAACAGATGAGGATGAGAAGCAATTTACCGTCACCCTTCTGGAAGATATAACCAGGTTGAAAGAGATAGACAGGATGAAATCCAACTTCATCTCAACTGTCTCCCACGAATTCAGAACTCCTCTGACATCCATCACCATGGCTTTGAGCATGCTGGCCGCTGAGGATGTGGGGGAACTCAACGAAGAGCAGAGAGAACTGGTGGAAAGCTCAAAGGAAGACTGTGAACGGCTGACCAATCTGGTTGAAGATCTTCTGGATCTCTCACGCATGGAATCCAATGAAATTAAACTTGATCTCAGGGATGTCAATCTGCGAACTCTGACCGAAAAAACTATGGAGCAGTTTACACAGCAGGCTGAAGATAAGGGTGTTGAGCTCTATAAAGATAATATACCCTCAGAATTAAATGTAGAGGTGGACCCCAACAAAATAAGCTGGGTGCTCTCCAATCTCATTGGCAATTCACTCCGTTATACCGGGTCTGGAGACAAAATAAGACTTTCAGCCAGACAGCACGGAGCCATGACCTATATCGAGGTTTACGACACAGGTAAAGGTATCAAACAGGAGAACTTAAAACGGATATTTGATAAATTCTTCCGCAGTGAAGAAAATATATCCGACTCAGGTTCTGGACTGGGGCTGGCCATAGCCAAGGAAATTGTTCAGGCCCACCAGGGCAGAATCTGGGCAGAAAGTGAGAAAGGCAGCTGGACTAAATTCACCTTCTCTATTCCCGCATCTTCAGAAAGAAACCGGGAAAGAAAGGATGGAAATGATGAAAAAAATTCTGCTGATTGAGGATGAAATTAACATCCAGAAAGTTTATGCCAGCCTGCTGAAAAAATCCGGTTTCGAAGTCGAAACCGCCGACAACGGAATCGATGGTCTGGATAAGGCTCAGAAGTTAATTCCCGACCTTATAATACTGGACCTCATTCTGCCCAAACTCGACGGTGAGCTTGTCTTAGAAGGTCTGAAAGAGGACAGCAGTACAGCCGATATTCCGGTATTAATTATATCCGCTAAATCGGACCAGGAAAGTATAGAAAAAACACAGAAGATGGGAGCCGAAAAATAT
>CAYXAK010000152.1:0-3180 GCA_964462585.1 uncultured Halanaerobiaceae bacterium | reverse complement strand
CAGCTGATGCCGCCTTTATCACACCGCTCATCGACGGACTAAACCTGGTCTCCAAAGAATCTCCGGCCAGGATATCGGCTGGTGGCGGGAAAAATTTCTGGAGGAATGGGAGAATTGCTATGAATAAAAGCCGTTCTCCCCATCTTTTCGACGAAAATAAAGAAAAGATCTGGCAGAAGAAACTCAGAGCATATGATTGTGTGCTGTTTTTCACCGACTATGACGGCACACTGGCCGATTTTCATCCCGATCCAGCTCAGGCCTATCCTCTATCCGGAATTCCTGATTTACTGGCAGATCTAAAGGAGTGCCTTCCTAAACCTCCAACTATAATAACGGGCCGCAGGCCCGAAGAGATCAGAGAGTTGATGCCCGAACCTTCTCTGCCGGCAGCCGGATTACACGGACTTCTCTATCTGCCTGAAGGCGAGAATAGACCTCAGCCCCTTCCGGACAAACTGCCACAAATTCCTGCAGAGGTGGAGAAAATGCTGGCAGAAAGCCCTGAAATTTCGGAGAATCTCACAGTTGAAGATAAAGGCCGGCTCAAAGCTCTGCACTTTGATGAGGAAGATATGGGGCTGAAGGCTGAGATCGAAGAAAAGCTGGAAAATACTCTGCAGGGTAAGGATTGGGAGGTGATCTCCGGGCGAAGGGTGCTGGAGATCAGGCCGGAAAACTGGCATAAGGGCAGAGCGGTCAATGCCCTGCGCCGGAACTATGCCGAAAAACTGGATCGAACTCCCGAAGAATGTATCGCCCTCTATCTGGGTGATGATAGAACCGACGAGGATGTCTTTCGCAATCTATCATCCCCCGGACTCACAATCTGCGTTGAAAATGAAAAGAGCCGGAAGACCGCCGCAGATTATTCACTATCCTCACCCTCACAGGTCAAGAGTTTTCTCCTGGCCCTGTTCAGCATATTATATTATTAAAGCCTAAAAACTTATGAGTATCATTATGATTTAATTAAACACTTTATCAGACTTCCGCAGAGTTAGACTTGTAATTGATAGTTCGACTATGATATAATTTTTTTGCAGTTGGGATGATATCATCCCGAAGATTCAATGGCTTAAAGTGATACATTAAACTAATCTGAGGAGGGAAAAAAATTGCGCAAATTTTTTCTGGCAGCACTGATAGCGGTTATCGTGGTGGCCCTCATAGGCAGTCCGGCACTGGCCGAAGATGACGAGCTGGTCGTGGCCCAGGGCGCTACCAGGACCACACTCGATCCTCACGGCGAGAATGACCAGCCTACCTCACAGATAAGGTCTCAGATCTATGATACTCTGCTCCGCATGGATGAGGAGATGGAGATACACCCCGGTCTGGCCGAAGACTGGGAGCAGGTAGATGACACCACCTGGGATTTCTATCTGAGAGAGGGTGTTGAATTTCACAACGGTGAAGAGCTGACCGCTCATGATGTTAAATACACCTTTGATCGCATGGTCGATCCCGAGGATCCTGCTGTTGCAGCTTTCATTCTCGATCAGGTAGAAGAGACTGAAGTTGTAGATGACTATACAATCAGACTGCATCTGGAGATTCCCTTTGTCCCCATTCTTCAGCATCTGGCCCATCCCGTAACCGGGATACTTAACGAAACCGCCACTGAAGAACTGGGTGAAGATTATGGCACCCTCGATGCCATAGGCACCGGCCCTTATGAATTTGATGACTGGGCCACAGGCGATTACGTCGATCTGGTCAGAAATGATAACTACTGGGGCGAGAATGGAAAAGTTGAACGCATAAGATTTAGAGCCATACCTGAAGACACCGTGCGGGCCATCGAGGTAGAAACAGCAGGTGTCGATATAGCCTATGATATCTCCCCCATCGACGAGGAGAGACTTGTTGAAGATCCGGAAGTCAATGTATTTAAGTATGCCGCACTCGGTACAGACTACATCGGCTTTAATGTGCAGGAAGAACCCTATGATCAGGTCGAAGTCAGAAGAGCCATAAACTACGCTGTAGATGTCGACACCATCATAGACGCTGTTTATGAAGGCCAGGGTGTTCCCGCTGCCGGCCCCATCTCAGACATGGTCTGGGGAGCCCATCCTGACCTGGAACCCTATGGACACGATGTTGAACGTGCTCAGGAGCTCATGGCCGAAGCCGGCTATGAAGATGGTTTTGAGACCACCTTCTATACCAACGATAATCCCCAGCGCATTCAGACTGCAGAGATCGTTCAGGATCAGCTGGCACAGCTGAACATCGATGTGGAGGTAAATGTGCTCGACTGGGGTGACTATCTGGAGAGAACAGGTGCCGGCGAACACGAAATGTTCATGCTGGGCTGGGTATCCGTAACTGGAGATGCTGATTATGGTCTCTATTCACTCTTCCACAGCGAGTATTTCGGAGATCCCGGCAACAGAACTTTCTTCGCACATCCCGAGCTGGATGAAAGACTGGATGTAGGAAGGCGCAATGCAGATGAAGATATCAGGCTCGATGCCTATCATGGTGCTCAGGAGATAATCAGAGATCAGGCCCCCTGGATCTTCATCCGCCACGCAGAAGACGTTGATGCCGCCAGAGATTATGTGGAAGGCTTTGTACCACATCCTGCCGGCCATCATGACCTCTCAAACGTAACTCTTTAATGTGAGATTTGCCGTATAATACTGGATAGATAATGCCAGCTGAGAAAACGGCATTTCTGCGATAGGCGGTCTGCTGCCGCCTATCGCTTAATTTATATTTTCACCTTTTTTGCACGACGTCTCATGAAATCATCAATCCGGGACATTCCTTCAAACTGGACAAAATTTTAAGAAAGGTGGCAGAACTGTATGTGGAAGTACATGATAAAGAGACTGCTGGCACTGATACCGGTGCTCATAGGGGTATCAATCCTGGTATTTCTGCTTATGCATATCACACCGGGTGATCCGGCTCTGCTGATGCTGGGTGAGAGAGCACCGGAGGAGCAGCTGGAGAATTTGAGAAGAGAGATGGGACTCCACCAGCCCCTGCCCGTGCAGTATGTGAACTGGGCCAGTGATGTTGTCCGTGGTGATCTGGGCAGATCGCTGCGCTCCAGAAGACCGGTGTCCAACGAGATCTGGCAGAGAATCCCCAACACACTTTCCCTGGGTCTGGCTGCGGCTGTGGTGGCGATCTCGGTGGGAATACCCGCCGGGGTGATATCGG
>CAYXAK010000151.1:0-3220 GCA_964462585.1 uncultured Halanaerobiaceae bacterium | reverse complement strand
TAGCCCGCCCTGATGACTGTATCGGAGATGGAGCCTGTTTAACTGCCTGTCCCACAACTGCCATATTCCTCATGAGCCGTCATGATCCGGAGGATCCTCCTGAATCCATCTAAAAAGATCACTTATATTTCCTGAAATTTCACTTTTTATGAACCCATGTTCCCGGCCTGTCAGGTCGGGAACAGGGGTTTTTTATCTGAAGTAATAGTTTTGATATCTATAGATTTTGGATTTTTGATGAAGTCTAACTCCCCGGTTTATACAGGAGAGTGCCTGTTTATATTTTTCCTATCCCACCAGATCCTGCTTTCACTCTGAATTAAATTTTTAGCTGCTTCAGGTCCACGGCTGCCTGCTTCATATTTCTCCGGAGTTAAATCAATTTTTTCTGCGGACTTCCGCAGGCTATCAATAAACTGCCAGGAATTTTTGACTCCCTGCCAGTGAGTGAAGAGACTCTGATCTCCCCTGAACAGGCCGGCGAGCAGCTCTTCGTAAGCAGCCGGGGTTTCCTTTAGTTCCCGGGGAGCTTCCTGACAGAAGTCCATAAATACCGGGGCGATTTTATCCTGGCTTCCGGGTTCTTTGGCGTTAAACTGCAGGGACACCCCTTCCCGGGGCTGCACTTTTATAATCAGAAGATTGGCTTCCGGGCTGTCAGCTCCGCGCAGGGAGGGATGGAAATCTGTTTTAAACTGCACAAAAATTTTGGTGTTTTTCGTTTCCAGCCTTTTCCCCGTCTTCAGATAGAAGGGCACCCCCTGCCAGCGGAGATTATCGATATTTAGTTTTATAGCGGCAAATGTCTCAGTGCTGGAATCGGGCCTGACATTGTCCTCCTCCTGGTAGCCCTTAATATATTCTTGCCCCTCTTTTCTACCGCTGTACTGTCCTAATACCACATTTTCCTCAACATTTTCCGGGCCCAGTTCTGGTAGAGAGCACAAAACTTTTATCTTTTCCTGGCGGATGCTTGCGGTGCTCATATCCGCGGGAGGCTCCATGGCGATAAGTGCCAGCATCTGCAGCAGATGACTCTGCACCATGTCCAGCAGTGCCCCCGCTCTGTCATAGTATTTTCCTCTGTTTTTAATCCCCATTCTCTCGGTGGAGATGATCTGGATATTGTCGATGTAATTTTTATTCCAGATCGGTTCAAAAAACATGTTGGCAAAGCGCATGGTCAGGATATTTTGAATCATCGCTTTACCCAGGTAGTGATCGATTCTGTAGATATTTTCTTCGGGGTATATATCGGTTATCCTATCATTATATTCGCAGGCGGTGTTGAGATCATGACCGAAGGGTTTTTCTATGACCAGTCTGGGCCAGCCTGGCTGCGTTGTATTGTTCAGACCGCTTTTTTGCAGTCCGGTGGCAATTACCGGAAAAAATTTGGGAGATGTGGCCAGATAAAAAACCCTTTTAGAGGGCAGCTCGCTGGCTGTTTCAATTTCATTCAACCTCTCCTGAAGCCTTCTATAGCCGGCCTCTTGATTAAAATCGAGCTTTAGATAGTCAATATTGCTTTTGAAATTCTTCCACTCCTCCCGTGTGAAAACTTCCGGAAGGGTTTCTGGCAGAGAATTCTCCAGATCATCGATGAAATCCTTCCGGTTTTCATGCTGACGGTCCAATGCTATCAATGAAAACTGCCGGGGGAGAATATCCCGAACGGATAACTTAAATAAAGCCGGAATTAATTTAGCGCGGCTCAAATCGCCCGAGCCCCCAAATATGACAAATTGAGTGGAATTCGGCGCTTTATTTTTCTTCAACTTCATGACCTCCAAACTGATTGCGCAGGGCAGCGATCAATTTTGCCCCATAGCTTTCCTCCTGCTGGGAGCGATATCTGGAAAACAGGGATTCAGCCAGCACCGGTGTGGGAACTTTCATATCTATCGCTTCCTCTACAGTCCATTTTCCTTCACCGGAGGAACCGATTACAGGTTCGATATCATCTAAACTCTTTCTCTCTGCAAAAACCCGCCTGGTAAGCTTCATCAGCCAGCTCTCTATAACAGAGCCGTTATTCCACACCCGGGCAATATCACCATGGTCGAGATCAAAATCGCTTTTTTCCAGCACCTCAAAGCCTTCTCCAATAGCCTGCAGTATTCCATATTCTATACCATTATGGACCATCTTAACGAAGTGACCGCTCCCGGTTTTTCCGGTGTGAATATAACCATCCTCCACCGTAACATCCGCAAATACCGGTTCCAGCTCTGCGAATACTGAATTTTCGGCCCCGATCATCATACAGGCTCCATGCCGGGCTCCTGACACCCCACCACTTGTGCCGGCATCGACCAGATTTATGCCTTTTTCTGCCAGCATCTGCTTGCGCTGCAGTGTTTTTTTGTAGTGAGAATTACCACCATCTATAATAATATCATCACTTTCCAGCAAAGAGCTGAGCGATTCTATCACCTGCTCCACCGGCCTGCCTGCGGGTACCATCACCCACACTATACGCTCTTTAGTCAGACTTTCCACCAGTTCTTCCAGTGTATATGCAGGGGCAGCGGCTGATTTTTTTGCCGCTTCTGCAATTTTATCTTCATCACGATCATAGACCGTTACGTCGTGACCATTTTCCAGGAGATTTAAAGTTAAATTCATCCCCATTTTGCCCAGCCCCACTGTACCCAGTTCCATAAATTTGGCCTCCTTTGATAATTATAGCCTGCTTAACTTTACCTTCCAGTAAATCCACAAAATATTGAAAAGAAAAAAGACGGTTAAGGCAAGCCACACCAGCACTCCTCCGGCTCCTCCCTGCCAGATGGTGATGGCCAGTCCCATGATGGCAAAGAATGACCAGATAATTTTGAGATTTAGCATGCCCTGGTAGGTTTCGCAGGAGGAGTTTCGCCCCAGAAAAGACTCGGTGCCGATGGCGAATAGAGCGGCAGCAAAGAGGCGAGTGGCAGCAGGATCGATAGAGGTCCAGCCTAAAAATTCCAGAATGATCACAGGAAATAAAAAGAGGGGAATGGCGGCTGAAAGATCTAAAATAAAGTGGACGATAAACCAGAATTTTAGTGCATTTGGAACCGCGGGAGAAACAGTCTGTTTCTTCACTGAATTCGTACCACCTTTCTCTGCTGTCCTGTTTCCATCATAATTCACATGGATCTTAATTTGATTTTTATTAATGCTATTATTTACAATATTAAACTATTAATGCTAATAAATCAAGCTTACAAAAATA
>CAYXAK010000150.1:0-3233 GCA_964462585.1 uncultured Halanaerobiaceae bacterium | reverse complement strand
ATCTTCATTCTCAGTCTGCAGCACACCCACTTCCTGACTTTTAGCCCATATCTCAGATTCGGAAGCCGGTTTCCAGGTAGCCGCCTCGGGCAGTTCACCTGTAAACTTCTCGTCTTCTCTCTGGCGGTAGAGATTCTGACATTTCTCCGCCACCTCTTCTCTCAGCTCAACAGCTTCATCGATCCATTCCAGAAAATCCTCTTCAGAAAAGTTTACATTGGTAACTGTGGCAAAAAGGCCTTCCATGACGAATTCATTCGTCTTATCGCTCACCTCACCGTCCATATCCCTTATCATCTCAGTGTAGACCGAGATACCCTTGAGCAGATAGATCAGAAGATCCTGCAGATTGGCCACCTCTGCTGTCTTGCCGCAGACTCCTCTGGTGTCACAGCCTACATTCTTTGCCGCCTCTTCACACTGAAAACAGAACATTTCACTCATCTGTTTGTTGCCTCCTCTTAATTTACTTTCTTAATGAATTTACTTATAATTATAGGCGAAAAAAGAAGCACTATCTATGACATATGTCACAGCACGGCCGTTTTATTTCTGCTATTATTTATATTAATGGCTGGAATAGAAACTCCTGCAGAAAAGAAGCTCATTTTTGAAAAAGGAGAAATTACAGACATAAAGAATTATTATCATAGAGCTCTACACGACTGATAAAAGGAGGAAATAACATGAGTCATCGCCAGCTCAAAGAAAATATCCATTCGGTGGGTGCAGTCGACTGGGACCGGCGGCTTTTTGACGAGCTGATTCCTCTGCCCGGAGGCACAAGCTATAATTCCTATTTCATCTCCGGAAGCAGAGCCAATGCACTCATCGACACCGTGGAGGAAGAATTTGCAGATGATCTGCTCCGAAACCTGAATGAACTGGAATTTGAAACACTGGATTATGTGATATCCAATCACTCAGAACCCGACCATTCCGGTGCTCTGCCCGAAATTCTGCGGGCATATCCCGAAGCAGAACTGCTGACGGGTGCTAAAGGTGAGGAGATGCTGGAAAAACTGCTGCACCTGGATACCGACAGGATCACAACAGTAGAAGACGGTGAAGAGCTTTCTCTGGGGAATAGAACACTTAAGTTCGTTGAGACCCCCTGGGTCCACTGGCCTGAGACCATATCGACATATTTAAAGGAAGATGGCATTCTATTTTCCTGTGACTTTTTTGGCTCTCATCTGGCCGACAGCAACCCCTACGCCGAAGACAGAGAGGAAGTGTACAGAGCCGCCAAACGCTATTATGCCCAGATAATGATGCCCTTCCGCCATATCATTACCAAAAACCTGGATAAAGTCCGGGAACTGGAGCCTGAAATCATAGCGCCCAGCCACGGGCCGATTTACAAAAACCCTGATTTCATTTTCGATGCCTATGACCTATGGGTGAACGGCGGTGTCAAAAAAGAAGTCGTGGTCCCTTATATATCGATGCACGGAAGCACCGAAGAACTTGTCGACCACTTCATAGACAGGTTGATGCAGAAAGAGATCACGGTAAAACCCTTTAATCTGCGCGAGGTGGAGCTGGGCCGGCTGGCCATGTCCCTGGTCGAAGCGGCAGTTATAGTGGTTGGTTCACCCACGGTCCTGGGCGGGCCCCATCCCGAGGTTATTTATGCTGTCACACTGGCCAATGCCCTCAAACCCAAAACTGAATTCGCTTCAGTCATCGGCTCCTGCGGCTGGGGAGGTAACCTGGTCGACGGTATTGTCGATAATCTGGACAGGCTCGATGTTGAAATATTCGACCCCGTGCTCTCCATGGGTAAAGGCAGAGAGGAAGATTTTTCTGAAGTGGAGAGACTTGTTGCAGATATAGAGGACGCCTTTGCGAGTATGTAAGAACTCATTTAACAGGGAGGTTATAAGCAATGGAAGATTCCACAGTCTATAATATAGAGGAGACTATCGAATATCAGGAAGATTCGATTGTGAGCAAAACAGTCATAGATAAAGATACCGGATCGGTGACACTCTTTGCCTTCGATGAAGGTCAGAATTTGAGCGAGCACTCCGCCCCTCACGAAGCTATGGTTCATGTGCTCGACGGTGCAGGAGAATATACGATAGGAGGAGAAGCCCACCGGGTGGAAGCAGGTGAAATGATTGTAATGCCTGCGGATGTGCCCCATTCCGTAAATGCCCCGGAAGGCTTTAAAATGGTTCTGGTCATGATCGAAAACATCGAGCAATAAGAAGTGGAGCTTTAAAAAAATAAAACTGCAGAGCCTGCAGGTCTGTAATTGAAGCAGAGATCGCTAAAATACAGACCTGCAGGCTTTCATTTTTGATTAAACTCTGCTTTGCTGCAGAATCTGCTCTTTATATCTCAATTTTATCCGGTCCTCCAGCTGTATTCACTGGCTTTTTCTATAAGAGCAGTAAAAAGCTCTTTATAACAGGGCTGGTTTTCCACCAGATTCTCAGGATGCCACTGCACCCCCAGCACAAAATCTCTGTTCTCTACTTCCAGGGCCTCTATATAGCCGGACTGATCCCGGGCGGCCACCTTGAGCCCATCGCCCAGTTCCCTGACAGCCTGGTGATGGCGGGAGTTAACATTCAAACAGGAAATGTCATTCAAAATTTCCGACAGGTGAGTGCCGGAAACAAATTCCACCTCATGGTAGCTGTAATCACCTTCGCCGGACATATGCACCTGATCGGAAAGATCCTGGTATAAGGTTCCTCCCATGAGCACATTTATAAGCTGCATGCCCCGGCAGATACCCAGTATGGGCATGTCAGCTTCCAGCGCTTCTTCCAGAAGTCTCAGCTCCCATCTATCCCGATCAAGATCGACTTCAATCAGTTCATCTCCGGGTTCTTCCCGATAACAGCGGGGGCAAATATCCTGTCCCCCGGTGAGTACCAGACCGTCGATATATTCAATATAACGCCACGCTTCCTCACGATTATCGATCATGGGTATCGGCACCGGCAGGCCCCCGGTCTGGTAGATAGCATCTACATATTTACAGCCTATTTTTCCAAAACACATCTCCCACTCCTCTTCCATCTGTCTGAAAGTGGTTATACCTATTGCCGGGCGTTCGATAATATCCTCCTCCCTCACTCTTGAAATCCAGTATTTTTACATATTTAATTAATTACTTAATTATAAATTAACATACAGCAATTATCGCTGTCAAGCAATCAGGATGAATAGCTGATGGCATCTACAGGACAGACTTTCTCACAGTCATGACAGGT
>CAYXAK010000149.1:0-3238 GCA_964462585.1 uncultured Halanaerobiaceae bacterium | reverse complement strand
AAAAAGGGATTGGCCATGGCCCTGTCAGCGGGCCTGCTCAGGACCAGACCCAGTGAGCGGGATTTCTGATTGACCAGGCTCCGGGCTATCTCATTGGGATGGTAGCCCAGCTTTTTCATGGCCTCCCGCACCTGCTGTCTTGTCTCCGCACTTATACAGCTGTTATCGTTTATCACCCGGGAAACTGTGGAGGGTGATACATCGGCATATTCAGCCACATCTTTTATGGTTACCTGACTCATTTATTATCACTGCCTTTTATATTTTGACCTCAATTATCTTCAATCAAGAGAGATTACTGCACCGGAAATCGGCTGGAGATCAATTATGAGATCTTCAGCCTCAATCTCTATCTCCCGCTCATAAATTATATCATGGGCTCCATCTCCGATCTCCACGCCTGTGAGGTCTTCGGCGGATATTTCCAGCTCAGCCTCATCCTCGCCGCTGTTGATGAAAACCAGCATATCCTCCTGTTCGGATGAGCGCTGGAAGGCATATACACTCTCATTCTCGGTGGGAATTTTGTGGATATCTCCCCGCCTGAGAACCTCATATTCATCTCTCATCTCCGCCAGTTCGCTCACATATTCCCGCAGTTCATCATCCGGCTCTGTATACCCTCTATCCTCCCAGACCATGGGTCGGCGATTATCGGGATCATCTCCACCTTCCATGCCGATCTCATCCCCGTAGTATATCATGGGGGCTCCGAAATAGGTGAACTGCAGGAGTTTGCTGAGTTTAAATCTCTCCCTGTCGCCATCTATAACCTCCATATAGCGGGCGGTATCATGACTTCCCAGCAGATTCATGAGGGAATAGGCGGCCTGATCGGGATAGTCCAGGAGAATTCTCATCATCTCCCGGTGAAACTCGGAGGCCGTCATGCGTGACTGGCCCACAAAGGAATTTACCGCATTGCGAAAGCGATAGTTCATGACAGCGTCAAACTCATCCCCCTGCAGATAATCGCTGGCATCATCCCATATCTCACCGGAAAGATAGGCCTCATCGTCCAGTGAGCGGACATGCTCCCGCCAGTCAGACCAGAATTCCGGGTCGGTGCGGGTTACATCTTCAGGCACATCAAGCCTCCAGCCGTCTATACCCATATCCATCCATTTTTCAGTTATCTCCCAGATATAATCTCTGACTTCAGGATTGTCCAGATTCAGCTCTGGCATATGACCATAATCCCACCAGGCATCATAATTGGGTTCAAGCTCCTCCTGCTGCTGTTCATAGAGCGATCTGACCGGAAAATCATGCACATCGAACCAGTCGATATATGGTGATTCATCTTCATTTTCGATGACATCCTGAAAAGCCCGGTGCTCATAACCCACATGGTTGAAGACACCATCCAGAATGACCTTTATGCCCCGCTCATTGAGGCTGTCGACCAGATCATCGAAGAATTCCAGCGATGCCTCCTGATCACCCCGGTAGACGAGGCTCTCATCTATATATTCAAAACCGGCGGTGTTATAGCGGTGGTAGGCCGAAGCTTCAAATATGGGATTGAAATAGATGGCATCGACCCCCAGTTCTTCCAGATAGGGAATCTTCTCCTCAACACCCAGCAGATCCCCCCCGTAGAAGGCATAATAACCTGCAGGAGGGTGAATGGCATTATCATCATCGCTGAGCTGCCCTTCACCCCTCAGGACCGGGTCCTCACCGGGTTTTATGCCCTGATGCCATTCGGGTATATAGGCTTCATATCTCTTTTCTTCATTGCGGTAGAGCTCTATCCTGGTGGGATCATTTTCACGGCTTCCTCTGGCAAATCTATCGGGAAAGATCTGATAGAAAACAGCATCAGTGACCCAGTCCGGTGTATAAAATATCTCCTCTTCCTGCAGATCAACTTCAAACTTATCCAGTCCTTCTCTATTTTCAACCGCCCCCCGGCGGCCGTAATAATAGCTGCTTTCGCCATCGATCACCTCAAAGTAATAGGAAAATTGCGGCAGGGGCAGATCTATATTTTCCCGAAAATAGTCCGAGGTGGTGTAGCTCAAAAATCTTCTCATCTCACGGCTCATATTTTCAGCTCCGTCAAACTCCAGATGCACCAGAACACTCTCCACCTCATCCCTTCTGGCGGAAAAATGCAGTGTGAGCTCATCCCCTGAGATGGGATTAAAATCGCCGGGATCATCTATATCGTGCTGCAGCATATCAGGGGAGATGTGACCGTCACCCAGCTGTGCTTCCTCTTCCGGCAGAGCTTCATCCTCACCCACCGTGATGACCGCGTTCTCACCGCCAAAACCATCAGGGGCATAATCCTCGGCATCCTCGGGGGTTATCCAGTTATCACCATCTACCACAAATTTATACTCATATTCACCAGGCTCCAGATATATAACCACATCATATATGCCATCACCTGTGTCATCGGTCATCAGGGTTTCCTCTGGCTCCCAGTCGTTAAACTGACCGGATAGATATACCTCATCGACGTCCACGGGCGGCTGATAACTGAATCTAACTTCAACCTCTCCCGCTCCGGGTTCCTTGAGTTCTTCAAAAGCTTCAGTCCCGCCGGCCAAAAACATAATCAGAAGCAGTGTCGAGACAGCTGCCAGAAATATCTTAAGAGAAGGCCGGTTTTGCCGGATTCCTGCGGATAGAGAGCTCATCAATTTTCACCCCGTTAATTCATTCAAACGTTTGCATAATTAATATTAATAAAATTTCCTATATAAATATTTCGTCATCAAAGTGCAAATTCCTGCCTATTATTGCACATTTTTGTAGAATACATCCATTAAAAAAATGGCAGCCGGGACCATAAATCCGGCTGCCACGCTGAATTCTATATCACATATCATTTATCCTTCACACCGTCTGAGGCCTCCCACTGCTCGTGCACCTTATTTACAAGATCGGGACCGGGCTTAAGAGTTTCATCTCCGGGCTCCCAGCCGGCCGGTGTCGCTTTATCGCTTCCCACCGCTTCCTGCAGGGCCTGTACCTGTCTCACCAGTTCGTCTATATTGCGGCCCACGGGCTCGTTAAGGACCTCAACGGCCTGGAGCACACCATCGGGATCTATGATGAATTTGCCGCGCAGATTTACCTTCATATCTTCGTCATAAACATTGTAGGCCTTTCCTATCTCACCACCGGGGTCCGCCAGCAGTGGATAGGGGACTCCACCATCGACCAGTTCGGAAAGCTCCTGTTCCTGCCAGACCTTATGTGTGAAGTGGCTGTCAACACTTAT
>CAYXAK010000148.1:0-3268 GCA_964462585.1 uncultured Halanaerobiaceae bacterium | reverse complement strand
TTTATAGGTGGAGTCAACAGTCCGCTCATAAACAAGTTTGAGGGTGGATTTGTTCAGGGAGTGGAGTTCATCGCAGAAGAGACGGGCAGAGATATAGAGATACAGAGAAGCTATGCTACCAGCTTCGACACTCCCGCCCGCGGTCGTGAAATCGCCCTCGGTTTCATAGATAACGGCGCCGATGTTATCTATCATGCCGCCGGCGGCACAGGTGAAGGGCTCTTCACCGCAGCGGAAGAGGAAGAGATATATGCCATAGGTGTAGATGCCAACCAGAATCACGTCTCACCCGGCAGAATAATAGCCAGCATGCTCAAGCGAGTAGACCAGGCCGTATACAGCACAGTGGAAGACTTTGTACAGGGAGACTTTGAAGGTGGAGTCAACGTAAACTACGCCCTGGAAGATGATGGTGTAGGGGTAACTCCTCTGGAAGCAGAAGTTGATCCGATAATAGCCGAAGAGCTTTCAGATGAAGATATAGAACAGATCAGGCAGATGAAGGAAGATGTAACAGCCGAGCACGCCGAGAGGATAGAAGAGATCAAGCAGATGATAATAGACGGTGAGATAGAAATAGAAGACTGGTCGGAGATAGGCAGGCAGTAAAAGAGGATCTCAGTATAGAGCCGGATAAAGACTGAGGCAGATTTGATCTGTATAAAAGGGACTCCGCCAGAGTTTCTGCCTGGTGGGGTCCTGTGTTTTTATAGGAGCTAAAAGTCGCTCAATAAGTTTACAGGCGGGAGGTTTGATATCAGCCAATGGCAGAAAGCAAGGATTACATTCTGGAGATGAGAAATATATCGAAGTATTTTCCCGGTGTAAAGGCCAATGACGAAGTAGATCTGCCGGTAGAAAAAGGAGAGATACATGCCCTGGTCGGTGAGAACGGTGCGGGAAAGACCACACTGATGAAGATACTGTACGGGCTTTTAGAGCCGGACGAGGGAGAGATACATTACGATGGCAGGAAGGTGAATATTGAGAAGCCGCAGGATGCGATAGATCTGGGTATAGGTATGGTCCACCAGCATTTTAAGCTGGTAGACCCCCTTACCGTGACCGAGAATATAATACTCGGATCCGAGCCCCGCAGGGGTCTGACCATAGATAAGAAGGCCGCCCAAAAAAAGGTGAAGGAGATATCGGAAAGATACGGTCTGCGCGTCGATCCCGAGGCCAAAATAGAGGATATCTCTGTAGGCATGCAGCAGAGGGTGGAGATAATAAAGATTCTCTATCGCGGTGCAGACCTTCTCATCTTTGATGAGCCGACAGCTGTTTTGACCCCCCAGGAGATAGATGAGCTTTTTGAGATATTTGAGTCCCTAAAAGAGCAGGGAAAAACACTGATTTTTATCACGCATAAGCTGAAAGAGGTCAAGAGGGTGACCGACAGCATAACCGTGCTCAGAGATGGTAAGAGTGTGGGGCATGTGGCCACAGAAGAGGTAGACGAGAAGGATATAGCAGAGATGATGGTAGGACGAGAGGTTCTCTTTGAAGTGGAAAAAGATAAGGCCCGGCCCGGAGATGAGGTTCTAAATGTCAAAGACTTCCGGGTAAAGGATAATAGAGGAATAGAGATGGTAAAAGGGGTTTCCTTTTCTGTGAGAGAAGGAGAGATATTCGGCATAGCCGGTGTAGAAGGCAACGGCCAGACAGAGCTGGTGGAAGCTCTGACAGGCCTGCGCGAGGTGGAGTCCGGCAAGGTCGAATTCAGAGGAAAGGACATCACCGGTCTCGATGCCCGCAGGGTAAAGGAAAAGGGCATAGGGCATATCCCCGAGGACAGGCAGCGCCGGGGTCTGGTGATGAACTTCGATCTGGCAGAAAATATGATACTGGGCTATCACCACAAAAAACCCTATTCAAACCGCAGCATCATGAACTACGGTGAAATCAATGAACATGCCCGTAAACTGATAAAAGAGTTTGACGTCAGGACCAGCAGCCACCTGAACATGGCCAGCAAGCTCTCCGGAGGCAATCAGCAGAAGGCAGTAATTGCCCGGGAGTTTGCCGAGGAGCCCGAGCTGCTCATAGCCGCTCAGCCCACAAGGGGAGTAGATGTGGGTTCTATCGAGTTCATCCACGAGCAGCTGATAAAGAAGAGAGATGAGGGTGTTGCTGTCTTGCTGGTCTCGGCCGAACTCAGAGAGGTTTTATCCCTCAGCGATAGAATAGGCGTTATCTTTGAAGGTGAACTCGTAAAAATACTGCAGGCGGATGAAACCGATGAGAGAGAGCTGGGAAGACTGATGACCGGCGGGCAAGTAAAGGAGGCAAAAGCCAGTGTCTGAGCTGCAGTCGGGTACAGGTGAATCTCTGGCAGAAGGTAAGATCGTCAATATCCTCATAGACCTGGGTGTTTCTCTGGCCTCTATAGTGATCGCTCTGCTGGTTGGAGCTGTATTTATCCTGCTGGCCGGAGAATCTCCGGTTATAGCCTATGGAGCCCTCTATGAGGGAGCTTTAGGTGGAGCAAGACAGATCATGAGCACCTTCTGGAGGTCGACACCTCTGATCTTTACAGGCTTTGCCCTGGCCATACCCTTTAGAGCCGGGCTTTTCAATATAGGTGGTGAAGGTCAGCTTCTGGTAGGAGGCTTTGCCGCCGGATTTGTCGGCTACTATTTTCAGATGCCGGGCATAATCCACGCCCCCGTGGCTTTGCTGGCGGGTATGCTGGCCGGAGCCTTCTGGGGTTTTATTCCCGGTATACTCAAAGCCTGGAAGGGTGCACATGAGGTAATCATAACCATTATGTTGAATTATATCGCCACACTTTTGACCATAAGCTACGGCATAAACAGGTTGAGAGTGGGCGGCAGGCCCGCCCTGCCCTCCATAGCGGAGGGGGCTGAGCTCTTTCGGCTGGGAGATCTGCCGGAGCTGCCGATTCTGGGTTCACTGCCCTTTATCGAAGTTTTTGCCCAGCCGGGTAGCAGGCTGCATCTCAATTTCATACTGGCCATAGTTGCCGCTTTTATACTCTGGTATCTGCTGGAGAGGACCACCTATGGCTATGAGATAAGATCGGTGGGTATAAATCCTGCCGCAGCCCATTATGGAGGTATAAGCGAGAACAAAACTATCATTCTGACCATGGTAATAGGTGGTGCCATGGCCGGACTGGCCGGAGCGGGAGAAGCTCTGGGCACCCATCATTCCTTCATACAGGGAATGGATGCCGGCCACGGCTTTACGGGAATAGCTGTGGCCCTTTTGGGCCGCAACCATCCGGCAGGTATAATTTTAGCCG
>CAYXAK010000147.1:0-3294 GCA_964462585.1 uncultured Halanaerobiaceae bacterium | reverse complement strand
ATTTTTTCCTTAACCTCGCTGGCTCCGGCCGCTATGCCACAGCTGGCCATGCCGACTTTTATCCTCTCAATCATTATTTTGCAGCCTCCCTCTCTCGGTAATCATCAAGTATATCCAGTATCTTCTCACGGGTGAGATTGCCGTATACTTTTCCATTTATGCTGACGACAGGTGCCAGACTGCAGCATCCCAGGCAGGCTACAGCTTCCAGTGAAAAAACTCCCTCTTCGTCAGTTTCGCCGGGTTCTATACCCAGCTCATCGCTGATCCAGCCCAGCACCAGACTGGAACCTTTAATATGGCAGGCTGTGCCGTCACAGACCTGTATCTGATAATCTCCGGGCTCTACTCTCTTGAACTGTGTATAGAAACTGACCACACCTTCAACTTCCACCGGAGCCATATCGAAATGCTCGCTGATGGTTTTGATGGCTTCATCGGAAATATAGCCTTCCTGTCTCTGTTCGAGCTGCAGAGCTTTTATGAGGTTTGATTCATCTGTGGCCAGATCGGATATTTCAGCCAAAATAACCAGCTCCTTCTGCATTTTTTGAATTATTCATCTTCCTGAGGCCAATCAAATGGTATGATATCTTTTAGTTCTCCGTGTTCTTCCATCACCTGTTCTATTCTGCCTTCAGCTCTGTTCAATTCGTGCTGGCAGAACTCGATCAATTTCATTCCCAGTGTGAACTTCTCCACCGATTCTTCCAGTGAGAGCATATCACCTTCGAGCTCATTGACTATCTCTTCCAGCTTATCGATAGCAGTTTCAAAGTCGAGATCTTCCGGCAGATCCTGAGCGGAATCTATATTCTCCCCTGAGATCTGCTGAAAAATATCACTCTGTCTGCTGTCATTATCCTCACTCAATACTATCATCTTCCTTCCTGATGGATTTAACCTCACCTTTAAGCCGGCCCTTATTGAGGCGGGATTCTATGATATCACCCGGCTGGACCTCATCAGCAGAGGTGATAATATCGCCATCCTCACTGCGGGTGATGCTGTAACCACGGGCCAGAATCTTAAGGGGGCTCAGACTGTCGAGCTGGCCGGAAATTCTGCCCAGCTTCTGATGCTGCTGTTGAAAATAATGTGACAGCTGATTTGAAAATTTATCGGTCAGAGTGTCGAGCCTTTGATCTGCCGTGGCAAAAAGCCGTCCGGGATCCCGCCAGATATGGCGCTGCAGCAGATAGTCAAAATTGCGCCCGGCAGATGTTACGGTGTTCACATAGGATGACATAAGACGATCTCCCAGCTCTCTCAGTTTGTCGGTGAGCCGGACATAATCATCTACAGCCAGCTCCGCCGCGGCTGAAGGTGTGGGAGCTCTCACATCTGCCACAAAATCAGCGATGGTGAAATCGGTCTCATGGCCCACACCACTTATAACAGGTATGCTGGAGTCGGCAATAGTTCGGGCCAGTTTTTCGCTGTTGAAAGACCATAGGTCCTCCAGTGAACCACCCCCGCGGCTGATTATGATCAGATCAATATCGTCTCTGCCGTTTAAATACTCCAGCCCCCTGACCAGCTCCCCTTCGGCCTTCTCACCCTGCACATGTGCGGGGACCAGCAGAACCGATACGGAGCCAAAGCGGCGTCTGAGAACTGAGAGAATATCTCTGATTGCGGCACCTGTGGGAGAGGTTATGAGCCCGATTTTGGCCGGCAAAAAAGGAAGATCTTTTTTTCTCTCCCCCGCAAAAAGACCTTCCTCTTCCAGCCTCTCTTTGAGCTGTAGATATTTCCTGTAGAGCTCACCGGCTCCAACCTCTTTCATCTTCTTGACATAGAGCTGATACTCACCCCGGGGCTCATATACATCGATATATCCCTCAGCCCTGACCTGCTGACCGTCTTCGGGCTCAAACTCCAGCTCTTTATTGTCACCCTGAAACATGACTGAATTCAGCCGGGAATCGCTGTCCTTGAGCGTGAAATACATATGGCCCGAGCTGTGGTGATGAAAATTGGAAATCTCCCCCTCGACGGTAAGATCGGAGAGCTCATCGTCGAGGGTGAGAAGATGCTTGATCCGGGATGTAACTTCAGAGACCGTGTAGCTCTTAGACTCCATGATGCTCCCTGGCCTTAACGGTATTTTGCATGAGCATGGCTATTGTCATCGGTCCTACACCGCCGGGCACGGGAGTTATGGCACCTGCTTTGTCTTTGACCGCCTCGAAGTCTACATCTCCAACCAGCTCACCATCGACTCTGTTGATACCCACATCTATAACACATGCCCCTTCTTTTACCATATCCGCTGTGACAAATTCCGGCCTGCCCACTGCCGCCACGAGAATGTCAGCGGAAGCTGCTTTGCCGGCGAGATCATCGGTGCGGGAATGACAGATTGTTATGGTGGCATTGCGTTCGATGAGAAGGTGAGCCACTGGCTTGCCCACTATATTGCTGCGGCCCAGCACAACAGCATCTTTGCCCTCTATCTCTATACCCTGTCTGTCTATGAGCTCGATTATGCCCTTGGGTGTGCAGGGATCAAAGCGCAGTTTATCCTGCTGGCCGCTGAAAAGACGTCCTGTGTTGACGGGATGAAATCCATCCACATCCTTGCCGGGATCAATAGCTTCAATAACCTTAAGCTCATCGATATGATCGGGCAGAGGCAGCTGAACCAGTATGCCGTCGATTTTGTGATCATTGTTAAGCTCATCTATCATATCAAGGAGCTCGCTCTCGCTGATATCCTCCGAAACCTCTCTCTTATCGGAATAGATACCGATCTCTTTGGCCGCTTTTTCCTTCATGCTGACATATGTCTCGGAAGCAGGGTTATCCCCTACCAGCACGACCGAAAGGCCCGGAGCCCTTCCCTCCTGCTTCATATTCTGGATCTTGCTCTTGAGCTCCTCTCTGATATTTCCTGCAATCGCTTTACCATCGATGAGATTGTCCTTTGACATATTTATCCCCCCTGAATTTTGGTCAAATTTTATGTTCACCTTTAATTAAAATATCACTTATATTATTTCTTTGCAAATGAGGATATTCCTGCCAGCAGCCCGAAATTAATTTTATTCCAATAATTTATAGTCTCCTCTGCTGAAATACAGTGGAAAACCGCTTAAAGCCCCTTGACATTTTTGAGATGATGATGTAGAATTGTAAGTGCAGAATTGAGAGTGCTGAAGTGGCGGAACTGGCAGACGCGCATGTTTCAGGGACATGTGGGCGTCAGCCCGTGTGGGTTCGAATCCCACCTTCAGCACCATTTTTTATTTTGACCGCATAATTCATTATATTACTGTGCTGAATTATAGC
>CAYXAK010000146.1:0-3406 GCA_964462585.1 uncultured Halanaerobiaceae bacterium | reverse complement strand
TTCCCCACAAAAGCCTTCTGATTATGTAACCGGTCATATTAATGAGATCCCCTTTGTTTAAACATGTAATAAGATTTTTTGTGGCCATTTAACATGTTAATATACTTAAATTATACACTAAAAACTTGATTATATCAAAAATTTAACGCTATCACTTTTTATGAATTCGATTTAACTCAATTACCCCTGGTGCAATTAAACTAAAACCTCTGTAATTGGAGAAAAACCGAAAATATGACCTTGCATATTCTGCCGAGTTTTTGATAACATTAAGTTAAGCGAGCTAGCGAGCTATTAGAATTAAAAAATCAATATTGAGTTCAGCTGGGAGTGCTGCCCTGCGGGCAGCTGAGAGGGGCTCTGCCCCATCCCCGGAACCTGATCAGGATAATTCCTGCGCAGGGAATGCTGTGCTATTTTATATCAGAAGATTTATAGGGCACGGCCTTCTGGCGGAGGTTGTGCCCGATTTTTATTTTTTCAGAAGGAGGTGTGACGATGCTTTCAACCAAAAAAATGGTAGCTGTCGGACTCTTTGCCGCACTCGGTACGGTGCTGGGAGGGATTTCTTTTCCCCTGGGGCCGACCAGGGTTATGCCTTTACAGCATACACTAAATGCCATAATGGGAATTATGCTCGGCCCCTGGCTGGCAGCAGCGGCGGCCCTGATCACCGGCATTCTGCGCCTGTCGCTGGGCCTGGGAACCATCTTTGCCCTGCCCGGGGGTATATTTGGCGGTGTTGTAGTCGGTTATGCCTACCGCTGGACCGGCCGAGATCTGGCCGCCCTGGTAGAACCGGTGGGAACGGCTTTGATAGGCGGCACGCTCAGCGGTATGATTGTGGCTCCGGCCATTGGCAGTCCGGAGACCTCTTTATACTTTATCGGCATCTTCGCCGCCAGCGCGGTTCCCGGCTCTATAATAGGCTATGGTGTTTTGAAGGCCCTCAATTACGTCGACCTGCCTCTGATAGAGGAGTACGGCCATTGAAACAGGAGTGATAAGATAAAATAAATCATGGGGGGATTGCTAATGACTTTCACCGAGGAGCTGAGAGAGGAGGCGGATTCCGTCTGGGAGGCCTGGCATGAGCATCCTTTCATCCGTGGTATCGGTGACGGCAGCCTGGAGGAGGAAAAATTTAAATACTGGCTCAGACAGGACTATCTCTATCTGATAGATTATGCCCGGGTATTCGCCTATGCCGGAGCCAAAGCCCGCAGGCTGGAGGTCATGCAGAAGTTTTCCAGCCTCATGGACGGCATTCTCAATACTGAGATGGAACTGCACCGTCAGTACGCAGCTGAGTTTGATATTTCGATTGAGGATATGAAAAAGGAAGAAAAATCTCCCACCTCCCAGGCCTATACCGATTTTCTGGTCAGGACAGCTTCGGCCGGTTCAGTTGAGGAAATTTTGGCCGCTCTACTGCCCTGCATATGGGGGTTTCTGGAGATAGGGGAGAGGCTGGCAGAGACCGGAGACAGCTCCCAGGCCAATCCCTACAGGGGCTGGATAGAGATGTACAGCTCTGAAGATTTTCGCCAGTTAACCGGATGGGCCCGGGAGCTTATGGATAATTATGCAGAGGATCTGGGCAGGCGAAGACGCCGGCATCTGCATGAGCTGTTTTTGACCAGCAGCAGATTTGAATATAAGTTCTGGGATATGGCAGAAAATTTGGAAGGCTGGGAGGTATAGGATTACTTGAGAGTTTAGCCGGGATTAAAATCCAGTGACCTTTCCACCTATACCGGCAGAGTTCTCGGACAGCCTCAGGTAAATTTCATCCAGTATCGTTCTGTCATTTCTGCCGCTGTTAGAGAGAAAGTGATATCTGAGTTTAAGCTGGTGGCTGTCATCAAAGAACCTGCGCAGTTCAGCTTCCAGGATATTTTCTTCCCGGGGGATAGTTATGAGGGCTCTCTGGGAAAAGCCGGGCTTCCATTCCTCCTGCCGCCGCAGGGTATTGCTCAAAGTGAGGCCGAAACGTCCAAAATCATAAAAAATTCCCGGCCTTAACTCCATTCTGCTCAAATCTGGAAGCCCGGCAGCACTTATCTCGGTGGATAATATTACCCGATCAGCCGGTTTGTAGCTGCCGCCCAGCTCAACTGTAAGCTGCTGGCTCCTGTAGGGCTGATAGATAAGCGCTCCCCCTGCCCTAAATCCTTCCTCCAGCCGGGGAGGAGCGGCCGCCAGGTTCACTGCCATCTCGGGCTGCAGAGAATCCCCTCCTATCTCCGAGATTCTGAGCTGCAGTTCACCGCTCACTCCCGGAGATATCCAGCTCTCAACACCTTTACCCAGATAACCCGCTGGACCTTCATCCTGATAACTCAAGCCCATATTCAGAGTTAAACTTTCAGTCAGCATATCTTCGGCCCTTTCTGCATTATTTAAATAATTATGCTCCTGCTCTTCTTCAGGGGCCATATCGGCTGCCTGTTGCCATCTTTCCACCGCAGCGGGCCAGTTCTGCTGCCATTCAGCCTGAACGGCCAGCAGGGCCATTATTTCATGATTCTCCTCCCGGCCAAGAAGCTCTTCGGCCAGATCTTCAGCTTCTGAGAACCTACTCTCCCAGCCCAGCACTCTGATGAGATGCAGTCCAACGTCCAGTCTATCAGGGGCCAGCTGTCTCAAACTCTCCATTTCAGCAATGGATTCTTCTCTTTCACCCTGCCAGCTCAGCAGAAGAGCACGGGTGAAACGCAGATCTATATCATCTTTAATGTCCTCTTCTTCCAGCAGCATTAGTGCCTTTTCATGTCTGCTTTCATCTATCAGTCCCCATACCTCCTCTGAAACAGCCTGAAGCGAACCGGCCAGGAGGATTGAGATCACAGCCGTAAACAGCAGCATAAAACCTGTTATTTTAAATCTACTTCTCAAAATATACCTCCTTTTGCCTGCGAGTTCTAAATTTAAAAATCTCTTCGCAGCTGTTCTCCCCAGTCAGTTCTTTTGCGCAGAAAATCTATTATACCTCTCAACCTCCACCAGCTGTGCAGCTGTCTGTATCCGAAGTTTTCCAGAACAGCATAGGCAAATAGAATCAGGATGTCCTTCAAACCCGGGTATTTGCCGAAGCTCAGTTCTTCATATAGAAGAGAAAGAGTTGACAGCAGCACTCCCAGTCCCACGGCTGCCAGAATGAAGAGCAGTATCAATTCAGTGCTGGCAAAGCCCAAAATTATCGTCAGAATGATGGCCATATACCCGGCCAATTCCAGGACCGGTCCCAGAAATTCGACCAGCAGGAAAAACGGATAGGCAAGCATTCCTGCCGGGCCAAACTTTTTGTTGAAGAGCATGTTTTTGTGCAGAATCAGACTTTCACCCAGACCCCGCTGCCATCTGCGCCGCTGACTGGCGAGCATGGAGATGCTCTCCGGCACCT
>CAYXAK010000145.1:0-3418 GCA_964462585.1 uncultured Halanaerobiaceae bacterium | reverse complement strand
CTGGAATCAGCGGCAACCTTTAAGATCTCTTTTTCAGCATTCTGTTCCACAGAAAATACCTCCTTGTTATTCTGGTCCATTTGATTTTCTACTACTCCACTCTTGACTCCTGCAGCAGTTTACAGCAACCAGAGATCATTCTATTCCAGAAGAGAACTCTCCAGAGACCGGCCTAAATTCACTGTGTAACCGCTGGTTTATCCCGAAGAAAGCTGCCCCCCTCCCCTTGAAGTAATATTTTGAATATATTGTATTAAATAATTAAATAAAAATTGTCGGTATTATATTAATTCTTTGCTGCGGCAAATTCACCTGCATAAAAAATAATTTTTCTCGATATTCAGGCCGAAGCTTTCAATAAATCTTTCAGCACTCCCGAGATCATATATTTAACGCATTTTCTCCAGGAGAGGCCAGGTTGAGATGAATATTAAGTTTATCCGAATCCACCAGCAGACAGGCATTTTTTACAGTTTTTCACGGGTTACTTTTTTGTTAAACTTCTTTTTATTCTGGCTGCAGCCTTTGAACTTTTCATGAGCTTGCCCCATTTCTTGATCAGAATCAATGTTGAAAGGCCGCCGCCTTGAAACAATTCCTGGAATAAGCTGCCCTCCCTACCATACGCCGGCTATCCTGCTGCCGCAATGCTGGCATCTTTCCTCCTCTATATCGATTTTCTCTATTGTGAAATGAACGCGGGAGATTATCTTTTCTCCACAATCGGGACAGAATGTGGCATTGTATCTGTGCCCGGGAACATTACCCACATATACATAATCAAGTCCTGTCTCTACAGCTGTTTCCCTGGCCTTCTCCAGTGAGGCCACCGGTGTGCTGGAAAGATCCTGCAGCTTATAACGGGGCATAAATCTGTTGAAATGCACCGGGGTTTCCGGCCCCAGTTCCTCCTTGATCCACTGACACATCTCTTCGATTTTATCCATATCATCATTAAGTGTGGGTATAACCAGATTGACAATCTCCAGCCACACCCCCATCTCCTTAATTATCTTCAGGTTTCGCAGCACGGGCTGAAGTTCGCCATCACAGAGATCCCGGTAAAAATCTTCACTGAAACCTTTAAGATCCACAGTGGCAGAATCAGCATACTCCATTAACTCCCGCAGAGGCTTTTGCTGCAGACAGGCATTTGTGTTGACATTTGCTCCCATGTTCTCCTCCCGGGCCAGCCGGGCTGTCTCCAGCATAAATTCGTAAAAAACAGTGGGCTCATTATAGGTAAAGGAGATCAGATCTGCCCCCCGGCTGCGAGCATTCAAAACAGCCTCCTCGGGTTTCACATGCTCGTAATCACCCACCTCTTCCAGTCTGCGCTGGGAGAGGCGCCAGTTCTGACAGAATTTGCAGCTCAGATTGCAGCCGGCTGTGCCATAATTGTTGGCCTGTGCGGAAGGACGGTACTGGTGAAGGGGTTTTTTCTCCACCGGACCATAGGTCACCGCAGCCATATTCCCATAGACCAGCGTGAGGAGTGTCCCCTCCTCATTTTTGCGCACCCCACAGTAACCGCTCTCTCCGGAAGGAAGGCGGCATCCCCTAAAACACAGCTCACATCTGACCAGATTATCCTTCTGCTGAGAATAATAGATTGCCTCTCTGGTAAATATCTCTTTTCCATTTAACTCCAGAAAAAACTCCTCCACATCCTCCACTGCTTTCAATCCCGGAAGAAAAGCCGCCGCAGTTAAAGTCTTCAGACTTTTGCAGATGAATTCCCGGCGTTCAAGCATTTTTATCACCCCTGCTGATTAAAATCAGGCTGGTAAGTTTTAAAAGTGCCAGGAACAGAAGTGTTATCGTCAGCCCCAGCACGGGAAATAAAATCAGGCCTACGAACATCCCTGCCAGCCAGCCGCCTATCAGATCCGCAGTGTAAATTCTTCCCGCAGCTGTTCCCGCCTCATCCCGGAGTTTTTCCGGCAGCAGATTGACAGCAAGAGGAAATTGAGCTCCTATAACCCCACCTGCCGCCACGGCAAAAATAACACAGATAACCGCTCCCATTATCGCTGCCGCCGGCAGCAGCATCAACTCCCTGAGCAGATTTACCATCAGAGGAAAAGCCAGCAGGAGTCCAATCACAGCTATCTCCAAACCCAGAAATGATCTGGACATAAGATCTTCCGAGTTCATATCATCTATGCTCCTGTAACACAGCCGTCCCCCGGCATACATCCCTCCCATAAAGGCGGCGATAAAAAGACCGTTAAGCTGATAGATGTGGCCGAACAGGCTCTGAAAGGCGAACATGGTGAAAAGATCAAAGGCCATGGCGATGCCACCGCTGGTAAAGATCGCATAGGTTAGATGGTTGGCCCTGCTGGATCTGGAGATGAAAAATATTTTATAGGCGATAAAACTCACTGCAGCTGCCGCCAGTATCGCTATAAGTTCCAGCTGTTCGACCAACAAATAGCCAGAATCCAGTGCTTCAGGGGCATAAGCCCTGGCCCAGTTGAGAAGACCGTAGAGAAATCCCGCCGGGGAAAAGTCCCGGTTTATCCTGGCCGGCGTTTCCCCCAGGCGCCTGTTAAATCTCTCTATCCGATTAGGATCCAGCCGGTAATTAAGATAGCCCCCGGTAAACATTCCCCCATAAAGACCTCTCTCCTGCAGACGATCGGCAAAAATTTTGGGCGAAAGATCTATCTCCTCCTGTGAGGCCAGCATGATATTTTCTTCGCCCGGTATTAATTTTACATCTGCAAAGACTTCAGCAGCGGTATGATAGAGTGAGCTGTTGAGAAGGGCCAGTTCATCCCCCAGATAGGTCATCGATCCCGGCAGCGTAAAGGCGACTTTCCCCCCGGGCCGAAGATTTTCCTTCATTATCCCAAAGAACTCCCGGGTAAAAAAACGATTTGTCTGCAGTGTCTCGGTATCAACCCCTCCCAGCATAATCAGATCAAAATCCCGATCTGTCTGCAGCAGGTACTGGCGCCCATCCCTGTTGATTATCTCCGTTCTCTCATCCTCAAATTCCTCCTGCAGAATTTCAAAGTCAAGTCCACGGGCCACCTCCAGCAGCTCGGGATCGATCTCGGCGAATACCAGCTCTTCCAGGGGATGATCAATCAGAAAGGATATCAGTCCTCCCAGACCTCCACCAATAAGCAGAACGTCCTCCGGCTCTTCATGAGCAGCTGCCGCCAGATAGGCATAATCCTGCAGCCGGGCCGTATCAGGGTGAGGCAGAGTCATAATGCTCCTGCCATCATAGAGGACTGTTTTCTCACCCTCGCGGCTCAGTGTTACGATATTGCCGTAGGGAGAGTTGTGATATCCCTCGATCTCACCTTCGGGCCACATGCCCTCAAGGGAGTTAAGATGAAGATAATCTGTAACGGCGGGAAAAGCCAGAACAATCACTGCCAGCACAGCTATCATGACAATC
>CAYXAK010000144.1:0-3465 GCA_964462585.1 uncultured Halanaerobiaceae bacterium | reverse complement strand
CGATGACGGTGTTTTAAAGAAAATTAGAATGTATTTTCCCGGAATAATAAAATTAATATTTCCCCTGTTCAAAGCTCTCAACTTCAAAAGGGTTTTAAAAGCGGCAAAATCTTTTAAAACAGATGAACTGCCGGCTGATGAATATTATACTCTGGATGTTATAGGTGTCAGTGAAAATTACAGGGGTCAGGGTGTTGGAAAGATGCTGCTGGAAGAGGTGGAGAAATTTGCCCGGCAGACTGAAGGATGTGAAGGTATATATCTTTACACCGGCGATGAGAACACGAGAGATATTTATTCTCATCTAGGCTATCAGCTCATCGATGAAAAGGGAGATGAAGATTTAACAGTATATCATATGTTTAAGAGAGTTTAGAATGAACGAAAGCATCGAGGGCTTTGCATTTCCATTGTGTATTCAGCAGACTGATGCTATAATTAAAACAGGTTAATGATGGTGAAATTATCTCAAATTTATAACCAATATCTGGATATCCAGGGGGGAAGAGATAAACCAGTTATGTCTGATAATTATTCTGATAAGACAGATAGAACATTCACAGCTTCAGAACTGGCAGAATTTGATGGCAGGGAAGGACGGCCCTGCTATATAGCCTATGAAGGCCGGGTTTATGATGTTAGTGAGAGCTTTCTCTGGAAAAAAGGAGATCATCAGGCTCTCCACAGGGCCGGCGTGGATCTGACCGAACCCATGAAAAAAGCTCCTCACGGGGAAAAGTTCATCTATAGATTTCCAGTTGTGGGGGAGTATGAGGGTAAGCAGGATTAATCCATTTTTCATATTTTGGATTCTGGGCTATTTTTGGCCAGCTAAAACATCCTGATAGTTCCGAAATATCCGGGTATCTATCGGCTGTTATATAGAGAGATATCAGAATATGAATTGGCCGGCATCTATGCTGTATATCATCTCCTCCAAATCGACATATCTTTCCAGAAAGGCCATGCTGGAAAGCGTGGTGCTTTCACCATCCTTTATACCACCCAATGCCGCCAGCATACTCTCTCCCAGTTTTACACCACCGCTATCATAGAATATTATGGAAAAAGAAGGCATGGTATAGTTGTAACCGGTATTGTTGGTGATCTCGACCGAGATATCTATCATTCCCGGGAATAATCCTTCTTTCAGGTCGACCTTGCCCACAATAAATCCATCGCCGATTCTGTCACCCGGAGAAGTGACCAGAGATTTCAGCCAGTGCTCGTTGAACCATCCGTCCAGACAGAACCTGCCAGCTGGATCCCTGAGATATACATTGTAGTAACTTATCTCCCCCAGATCGGGATGGAGGTCTCTGCTGAGATCTCCGGGTCTAAACCCCACCATACCCGGTCCTATCTGCATAATAGAATAGATATCGCCTTCGATATCCCCGATGAATGCAATGCCGCTTTGTGCTGGTGCAAAAAATACCACGCTTCCGTCGCTGGTGATTGGTGTGGGAAGAATTTCATAATGATTTAGGGCCGGGTTTATCTCTCTTAGTGCATAGAAATTCAGAGGAGGTCGGGAACCGAAATCTTCAGGCCAGTAGTCGACAAGTGATCTTACTGGTTCAGCCACAGGGTGAGCGAGATAGATGTGCTGTGAATAGAGCCGACCATCTCCCAGAATTTGATCGGGTTCACCGCGGGGTTGATCAAACCAGGGCTGCCACTGAATCGAGCCAGAGTAGAACACGGCCCGGATCGTGACCAGTTCATCGCTGTTCCTGTCAGCTGAGAAAGATAGAGGAGGGGTTATGCTATGAAATTCGAGCTCTGCGAACTCAGGATTAAGAGCTTCTATATCATTTATCGTCAGAGTTCTGGCAGTTATACAGCTGGCGAAGACCAGGGCAGATATGAGAATCAGCGCCGGCACAGTTCTAAAAGTCCATTTCATGTCTTTTACCTCCTCTCGATTGCTGAGTGTGGATATATCTATATATTATATTTTACCCTATTTTCGGGCTGGAGTGGTCACTTTTTGCTGTGATCTGACTCTAATTTCAGTCATATCGCAGAAATTTTTTAGTGATTGAATATATCTTCAAAATGTAAATGCAATTTTAGTTATTTGTGGTATAATATTTTTATATAATTGACGTTATTCTGCTGTACAGGAGAGGCGATTGCCATGGCAGATAAAGCATTTGAATCACTGAAGGATATCCCCCTCCCGGATAAACTGGGCTATGGTGCGGGCAATCTGGGCAGCGGCATAGTCTTTCAGGCTCTGAACACCTATATAGTCTTCTATGCCACTGCTGTTTTAAATATTCCCGGTCTGCTGGTGGGACTGGCCGTCGGAATCAGCATTATTCTGGACGGCTTTAGCGATCCGGTGATGGGTTATATATCCGATAGAACCAGACCGGGCCGGCTGGGACGGCGCCATATCTATCTTCTGGTCGGGACTCTTTTCACCGCTGTGATCAATACCAGCCTGTGGGGAATCTCTCCGGAGCTGCCCCTCAACATAAAATTTTTATGGCTGCTGGCGGGGGTTGTCCTGGTGAAGACATTCTTAACCATCTTCAGCACACCCTATATGGCGATGGGGGCTGAACTCTCCTGTGATTATAATGAGAGAACATCTATCCAGGCCATCAGATCTATATTTTTTATTATGGGAGTCTTTCTGGCGAGCGCGGTGGGTCTCCATCTCTTTTTCGGCCCCACGCCTGAATACCCTCTGGGCCAGTTAAACCCTGAATCCTACCGCCGTATGGGGCTGGCCTCTTCAGCAGCGATGCTCTTTTTCGGACTTCTGACTTTTTATGTCACCTATAAATACATACCACGTCTGCATCAGAACGAAGAGGAGAGCATCTTTGGGGGAGCAGGCATTATCGGGGTTTTGCGGGGGTTGATGGAAGAGCTGATTTCTGCTCTGAAAAACTATGATTACCGGGCTGTGGTTCTGGGATATCTCTTCACAAATCTAACCGTTGCGTTTTTTGCCGCCCTGGGCCTCCATGTCTTTACCTTTACCTTCCGCATGACCAACACTGAAATCGCTGTGGTGGTGGGGCTGCAGTTTATTTTCAGCATGCTCTCCCAGCCTTTCTGGGTGGGAATATCAGCCCGCATGGACAAAAAACCCGCCGCCCTGCTGGGTCTTATGCTGTCGTTTCTGGCCGGTTTACTCCTGCTGGCAGCAGTTATTTTTCGAGGACATGTCCTGAGAGATTACCGGCTGCTTATTCCCTATGCTCTGCTGGCCGGTTTTGGAACAGGGGGGCTTTTTACACTCCCTGCATCGATGGTGGCAGATGTTATAGATGTCGAAGAACTGAGGAAAGGAATCAGACTTGAGGGGGTTTATTACGGGGGGCTTACCTTTGCCTACAAGACCTCACAATCGCTGGCCATACTGCTCCTGGGAGTATTTCTCGATCTAATTGGATTTGATGCTGCCCGGGAATATCAGCCCGATATCACAGTTATACTGCTGGG
>CAYXAK010000143.1:0-3479 GCA_964462585.1 uncultured Halanaerobiaceae bacterium | reverse complement strand
TAATAGTGGTGATGAAAAGCGGGGTGAGCTGTTAAGTGGTGCTAAATAACGTCGGTTTTATAGGCCGGATCACAAAATTTTTGAAACAGGTTAAGAGTGAGATGAAAAAGACCACCTG
Source organism: uncultured Halanaerobiaceae bacterium (assembly GCA_964462585.1). GTDB lineage: Bacteria > Bacillota > Halanaerobiia > Halanaerobiales > Halarsenatibacteraceae > Halarsenatibacter. The sequence continues at coordinate 3,361 of CAYXAK010000143.1, read as the reverse complement.
GCCCAATCGCGATGAGCTGACTTCTTATACAGTTGTGGTTCTTGTAACCTGTCTTGTTCTTATAGCTTTTATCGGTGTAGCGGATGTGGTGGTGACGAATATAGTCACTCCATTTTTTATGTGAGTTCCTACGGGTGACGATAACCCGAGATACACCGTCAGCTTAATTTGGCGGTGAGGGAGGATTCAAGCATGGTTGATATTGAAGAGAGCCGCAGCGATAATGCCAGCTGGTATGTCATCCATACCTATTCAGGGCATGAAAAAAAGGTCAAAGCCAATCTGGAGAAGCGGATAAAGAGCACCGGTATGGAGGATAAGATATACACAATTCTGGTCCCCACCGAGGAAAAAATCGAGAGAAAAGACGGTGAGGATAAGGTTGTGGAGAAAAAGATGTTTCCGGGTTATGTCCTCATAGAGATGGATATGAGTGATGATGCCTGGTATGTAGTGCGCAACACACCCGGTGTGACAGGCTTTGTCAGCAGTGGAACGAAACCTCTGCCCCTCACTGCAGAAGAGATAGAGCATGTTCTGGAAGGGATGGAAACAGAGGCTCCGGAGCTGGAGATAGATCTGGAACCGGGTGACCCGGTGGAGATAAGAGATGGTGCTTTTAAGGATAACACCGGCACCGTGGCCGAGGTCTATCCGGACCAGAGAAAAGCGCGCATCATGGTCGATATATTTGGCCGGGAGACCCCGGTTGAGCTGGAGCTGGACCAGTTTGAAAAGACCTGATAATAAGAAATTCTGCCAGAATAGATGTAGATGGATTGAACTGAGAGGAAAGGAGGGTAATCATGGCTAAAAAAGTAATAGCTGAAATCAGCCTGCAGATTCCCGGTGGTCAGGCAAATCCCGCACCTCCTGTGGGACCTGCGCTGGGCCAGCATGGTGTAAATATCATGGAATTCTGCAAGGCTTTTAATGCCGAGACATCTGACAATGAGGGCACATTAATACCGGTGGAGATCACGGTCTATGCCGACCGCTCTTTTGATTTTATCACCAAATCCCCTCCGGCATCTGTTCTGCTTAAACAGCATGCCGATCTCGAAAAGGGCTCCGGTGAGCCGGCTTCGAATAAAGTTGCCACCGTAACCGAGGATGTTCTGGAGGAGATTGCCGAATATAAAAAAGAGGATCTCAATGCTGCCGATATGGAGGCAGCAAAAAGCATGATCGCAGGCACCGCCCGCAGCATGGGCATACAGGTGGCCTGGGATGATGGCCGCCATCTGGAGGGTGATACCGATTTCGTGGAAAACCCCCAGGCCGAAAGCGATGAGGAAGAAGATGAAGAAAGTGAGAACGAAGAGGAGAGCACAGTTTAAAAGCTAAAATTTGTGGGAGGAGTTCTTCTCCGTCTACCACGAGGAGGAAAAAAACATGAGCAAGAGGAGCAAAACCTATCAGGAACAGGTCGAGAAGTTCGAGGGTGATGAGGACTACAAGCCCGAAGAGGCGCTGAAGATTGTCCGGGATATAGCCAGCGCCAGCTTCGATGAGACCGTTGATCTGGCCGTGAATCTCGGTGTAAACCCCAAACACGCCGACCAGAATATACGGGGCACTGTTGTTCTTCCCCATGGAACAGGCCAGGAGATGAAGGTTGTTGTCATCGCCAAAGGAGAAAAGCGCACCGAGGCCGAGGAAGCAGGTGCCGATGTTGTTGGAGGCGAGGAGCTTGTCGATGAAATCGAGGATGGCTGGCTCGATTTTGACATCGTCATAGCCACCCCTGATATGATGAGTGCAGTGGGTAAGCTGGGTCCGATACTTGGTCCTAAAGGTCTTATGCCCAATCCCAAGGCGGGCACGGTCACCTTCGAGCTGGAAAAAGCAGTCGAAGAATTCAAGGCGGGCAAGCTGGAGTACAGGGTGGACAAGAATGGAATAATCCATCTGCCCATAGGCAGGGTCTCCTTCAGCACGGAAGAGCTGCTGGAAAACTTCGAAGAGATAATGGATATTCTGCTGCGTGAGAGACCCGCCGCTGCCAAGGGCAAATATATACGGAGTGTCAGTGTTTCTCCGACGATGGGCCCTTCTGTGAGTATTGATCCTCAGTCGGTTATGTCGATGCTGGGAAGATAAAGATACACTGCAGAGGGTATCGAAGAGTACAGGCTAAAAGTTAATACAGTCGAGGCCAAAGACAGCAGGAGCCGCAGGCTTAAATTTTCCTGCCGAGGCTGGAATCCAGAACAGGGGATCAGCGGCTTTTTATGCGCTCTTCCCCTCCGAGGATACCTGCCTCCTGCTGTCGGGAGGTATTTTTTATTTGTCTTTTATCCGATGCTGTGGATAGAAGCAAGACGGGAGGTGAAAGCAGAATATGGTTAAGCCGGAAAAAAAGGCTGCAGTTGAGGAGCTGAAGGAGAAATTTTCGCAGTGTGAATCGATGGTATTTACAGATTTTGTCGGACTTGATGTGGAAACCATGACTGAACTGCGCAACCAGCTGCGCGAGGCGGGAGTGGATTATAAGGTTGTTAAAAACACTCTGGCCAGCATAGCGGCTGATGAGTGTGAGATTGAAGAGGTCAAGGAGTATTTTGTCGGACCAACTGCCATCGCTTTTGGGCAGGAGGATGCTGTATCACCGGCAAAGGTTCTGGTCGATTTTGCTCAAGAGCACGGTGAGCTGGAAATAAAAGCCGGCTATCTAAACGAGAGCATAATCGGCAGGGACAAGCTGGAATCCCTTGCTGACATTCCCTCGCGTGATGTGCTTTTAGGCCAGGCTGTGGCAGGCATTCAGGCCCCGATTGCCGGTCTGGTGAGGGTTCTCAATGGAAATATTCAGGGACTGGTGCAGGCCCTGGAACAGATAAAAGAACAAAAAGACGAATAACAGCAAATTAAAGGAGGATGAATATAATGACTAAAGAAGAGATCATTGAAGCAATTGAAGAGATGAGTGTGCTGGAACTTGCCGAACTTGTAGAGGAACTCGAGGAGAAATTTGGTGTCAGTGCTGCCGCTCCTGTAGCTGCCGGTGCCCCCGCTGGTGGCGGCGGTGAAGGCGATGGCGGCGGTGAAGAAAAGTCAGAATTTGATGTTCATCTGGAAAGTGTAGGGGACAAAAAAGTTAAAGTTATCAAGGCCGTTCGAGAGATCACAGGTATGGGCCTTAAAGATGCCAAGGCAGCAGTCGATGAAGGCGGAGCAATTCAGGAAGGCCTCAGCGAAGAAGATGCCGAAGATATGAAAGAAAAGCTGGAAGAAGCAGGAGCTACAGTAGAACTGCGCTAAACATCGAGCAGAGATAATTGACAGGCCTGTAAACAGTCCACCCACCTTCACCTGCTGGATTCAAAAAGCAGTGTGAGGTGGGTGGACTTTAGGTTTA
>CAYXAK010000142.1:0-3498 GCA_964462585.1 uncultured Halanaerobiaceae bacterium | reverse complement strand
CGTGGAGGCGGCAGTGGATGAGGCTGAAGGTGAACTGCTGGCAGAGAGCCCCGGGGCCATACTGGGTTCTCACGCACCTCCCCTTCTTACCGCTGCCTGGTCGCCCGCCGGAGATATTATAGCAGCCGGCACCAATGATCGCGCCTATGTCTTTGAGCTGGACGAAGAGCGTGAGAACGGAAAGGTCCGTCACACACTGGGAGGGCTCAGGGATTAAGATAAGGGCCCTGGCCTGGCTGGAAGAAGGAGATTCCCTGGCTGCAGGCGGTGAAGATGGAAAGGTGAGAATTTATGATCTCTCCGGCGAAGAGGCCCGGTTGAGCGCAGAAAATAACATCCAGACCAGACGCCTGCGCAGTCTCAGTATAAATCCGGAAGGGGATAAGCTGGCTGCCGCAGGAGATTTCAACAAAATCAATCTGCTCGATTCTCAGACAGCAGATATAGTGGGCGAACTTGCCGGCCATGGTTATCATGTAAGCGAGGTTGACTGGTCTCCGAATATGGAATATCTGGCCTCATCAGCCGGCGGTCATCTTCTCATCTGGCCTCTATTTATTGAAAACTGAGCGGCATCTAGCGGAGTTCACTGCAGAGCTTTATGGATAAAGGGCAGCAGGAATAAAACGGCCGCTGTCAGCAGAGAGGCGCTGCCGGTGAAACCAAAGTGAAAGGTCAGTGCTTCAAATCCCAGCAGCAGATACCAGAAGCTGAAAAACCATATAACCCAGAAATCCCTTTTCAGGCCGATTACTATCACCAGGGCCGAGGGAAAGAGCAGCAGTCCGGTCATGATCAAAAAGTTGAGTATAATGCCGGCCTGAGGGGCCTGGATGTTCAGCAAAATCTGCATCTCCCTGACCAGCTCCGCGGTGAAGACTGCAATCATCAGCAGCCCTGCCGCCACGGCCAGCCACTTCAATCTTTCGGCCAGCATCCTGGCCCGGGCAAACTCGGCCTCACCCTCCTCCGTATCGAACCAGCTGACAATCGATTCCCTGCTGGAAGTGGCGGAACTGTCTCTTTTACCCCCCACATCCCTGAACTTATAGGTCAGGCCAGCAGCAAAAACCAGCCAGAAGATCCCGACTATGATGCCAAATCCCCCCAGCTCACCTGGCAGCAGTATCCCCACCAAAAGAGAGCCCAGCCCCCAGACAAGGAAGAGTATGACTATTACCCACACGATGATCCCACCTTCCGAAGTTTGATTTTTCTTCCTATTATTAGTTTCGAGAAATCTGCCCGAAGCCCTTTTTTGGAACTGATCTGCCTGTCAGGAATTTTCCGGGTCAATTCAGGAATATCTATTGCAATCAAAGCCGGAAAATGATACTATAATCATGATAATTAATATTTTCACAAACAATAATCTTTCATTGGGGGTTCTGTATTATGAATGAGGAGATAGCTGATCCGGCACCTCTGGGTCTGGGAGGTTTTGCCCTGACAACTTTCGTGCTCAGCTTTTACAACGCTGGCATCATGCCGGCCGAGGGGGCGGCGATCGTGCTGCCTCTGGCGCTCTTTTACGGGGGGCTGGCCCAGTTTATGGCCGGTATGTGGGAGTTCAAGACAGGAAATACATTCGGAGCCACAGCCTTCACATCCTTTGGGGCCTGGTGGATGTTTTACGCCCTGCTGGAATATTCCATCTCCCTGGGCTGGCTGCAGCTGGGAGACTATCATCTGATCTCGATGGGATTGGTTCTGGCCGCCTGGGCGGTATTCACCTTTTACATGTGGATCGCCAGCTTTTCACTCAATAGAGCCGTCTGGACCATATTCTTGACATTATGGATTACATTTGCCCTGCTGGCCCTGGGTGATTTCGTTTCACCGGTCTTCGGTACGATGGGCGGTTATCTGGGCATCATCTGCGCCAGCATCGCCTGGTATACCTCGGCTGCCGAGGTCATAAATGCCACCTTTGGCCGGGAGATACTGCCTCTGGGCTCACCCGTGGTTGAGGAGAGAAGCAGGCAGAGGAGCACAGCTTCCGAGCAGAATTGAGATAGAATTAAAAGATAGAATTAAACTGGCCTGCAGATCGATCATACCCTGCAGGCCGGCTTCACCTCTGCAATTTAAATGGCCGGGGGTGGAGCCTTTTCTATATGAAATCATCTATCAGATCGACAATCCTGTCACTGCGATCTTCATTCAAAAAGCAAAAATGCGGTGCTTCTTTCAGCAAAAAGGTATCGAGGGGGCCGGTGAAAATATCCCGGGCTCTTTTTATTACTTTCTCTCCCGGAAATAGAACATCGTTTTCTGCAGCAATGATCAGTGAGGGGGCTGTGTAATCCTCCATATCTACGGGCTTAATATTTTTCGGCATCTCAGATTTCACTCTGACATGCTCAAAAATGGCCTCAATCATATCAAGTGTGGCCTGATCAACCTCAGCATCACCTGTGAGAGGTTCTATGGCTTTAATTAAATTTTTCCCGGAGGAAAAGAGCCTGTATTTTAACATCGGAAGCCCCAGCTTAAATAAGATGGAGAACAGGGAAGTATTGGCAATACCCGAGGGCACAAGAAATATCCCCTTTTCAATTTTATCGGGAGCGGTGGAGGCAAGTCTGGTGAGTATTCCCCCTCCATATGATACTCCCAAACAGTTGATCTGAGAAAAGCCCAGCTCAGAGATCACTTCCTCTGCCCATTTTCCATAGCTGTTATCATTTACCGAGAGACTTATGGGGGCACTGTAACCCGGATGTCCGATGATATCAGGGGAGTATATCTGAAAATCAGCGAATAGACCGGTGAAGTGCTTGAGGAGATAGGGATTTGTCGAGTTGCCCCCGTGAAAGAACAGCAGCTTTTTGGATCTTTCCTCCTTTGAAATGAGAATATGAGTTTTGCCGAACTGAGTATCTATATATCTGCTGTTAAATTCATGGTCCAGGTCTGCAAGCTGGCGATCATAGATCCCTTTGAGAACTTTTTCTCCCTGCCCGGAACGATAAATACTGTCATCAGCCACAATCTTTACCCCCTTTAACCTCCCATGCGGCGGGCGAATTCAGAGATATTTTCCTCGTTCAGGCGTGATTCACTTTCCTCAACTCCGGCGGCTTTCTTCAGCATCATGCGCGAGAAGAAGTTCATCTTCTCCAGGTTATATTCATAGCCGAAATAACCGCGGGCACTGGCCCGGGCCAGAAGCTCGGGAGGAAAGGCGCTGTTCAGCTGTTTTTCTGCCATATCCTCCCGGCCGCAGCAGATAAAAAATCCCAGCTGTTTGGAGTTGAGAAGATCATCTAAATATTCACTGCAGAAATTGCGCACCTGGCGCTGAATTCGGCCGACATGGATGGAGCCGCCGATGATGATTCTGTCAAAGTCTCCGATATCAATTGTGGAGCGAACTGTTTTGTCTTTGAGGTCGATTATCTCCACCGTATCTGTGAGTTTTTCCACCAGCGAATCCACTGCTTTTTTGGTACCTCCCTGGCTGGAAGCATAGGCGATCAATGTTTTCATGTTAAA
>CAYXAK010000141.1:0-3528 GCA_964462585.1 uncultured Halanaerobiaceae bacterium | reverse complement strand
AGAAAATGAACAGATTTATTGGCCGGTTGTCTTCTTCATTCCGATATATAATATAGCATTTTTTTCTGACTCTGTCAAGGCCGGAATTTAGCCAGGAAATTCTCGGCCCCTCTCTCAGCGACATTAAACAGGATACCACTAGAGGCCTAATATGTCAAGGGTTAATTGCTTTTTCTATTATTCCTCCTCCCAGAACCAGATCATCCCGATAGAATACAGCCGACTGCCCCGGAGCCACTGCATCCCTGCTTCCGGAAAACTCAATTCGAGCTCTACCGCCTTCGCCGGGATATACAGTGGCAGCTACGGGTGTGTCATTATAGCGGATCTTAACCTCGACCTGCAGGCTCTCTGGAATCTCATCGAAATGAATCCAGTTAACATCCTCTGCTATCAGGCCCCTGCTGGAAAGCTTTTCTCTGGGACCCACGATCAGGGCATTATTCCCACTATCTATCTCCAGCACATATACCGGGTGGTCCAGTGATATTCCCAGACCCCTGCGCTGTCCTATCGTGTAATTATACAGGCCTTCGTGCTCACCTATCTTCTCCCCATCCACATAATATATCGGTCCCGGTTCTCCGGGGGAATCGAAATATCTATCGAGAAAGTTGGTATAATCACCATCAGGCACAAAACATATCTCCTGGCTATCGGGCTTATCATGAATGGGAAGCTCATATTCTGCAGCAAGTTCTCTTACATCATCTTTACTGTATTCTCCCAGAGGCATCATTATCCTGGCCAGCTGCTGCTGGTTAAACCTGTAGAGCATATAGCTCTGATCCTTTTCCTGATCCAGACCCTTCTTAAGGTAATATTTATCGTCATCACCGGATTTGCCTATCCGGGCATAGTGGCCTGTGGCCAGATAATCACAATCAAGCTCTCTGGCCCTCTGCAGCAATCTTGAGAATTTTATCAGCCTGTTACACACTATGCACGGATTGGGAGTCCTCCCCCGGCTGTATTCGCTGACAAAATTATCTATAACCTTTTTGTGAAATTCTTCTTTAAAATTGACGGCATAATGGGGAATATCGAGGGCTGCAGCCACAATCTTTGCATCATCTATAGCACAGCAGCTGCCCTCCTGTTCCTGACTGTTCTCAATATAATCCGGCACTATTTTCATCGTAACTCCCACGACATCATATCCTCTTTCATCGAGAAGAGCGGCGGTAACAGAGCTATCCACACCGCCGCTCATGGCAACCATAACTTTTTCCATCAGCTATCACCCGGTATATAAAAAGCTTCGATTATTCGGCCACAGTCTCTTCCTGCTCGGAGGTCTGCTCTTCCGGATTGCGGTATTTCTCTATAGCGTCCTTAACCGCATCTGCCGCCAGATTGGAACAGTGCATTTTAGCAGGGGGCAGACCGTCGAGGGCTTCGGCTATCTCCTCATTGGTGATATCCATCGCTTCATCCAGTGTCTTGCCCTTGACAAGTTCGGTGACCATGCTGCTTGTGGCCACAGCGGCACCACAGCCAAAAGTATTGAACTTGATATCCTTAATCTCCTCATTCTCATCGATATCGATATATATCTTCATGATGTCACCACAGGTGGGATTGCCCACTTCCCCCACCAGGTCGGCATCTTCGATCTTCCCCATATTTCTGGGGTTTTGAAAATGATCCATGACTTTATCAGAATACATGTTTATCAGCTCCTGTTGCGGCTGTTGATTATTTGCTGCTATTCTTCGTAAAGTGGAGACATATCCCTTAATTTCTGAATTACACCTGGAAGCACATCGAGCAGATAATCCACATCCTCCCGGGTATTGTTATAGCCCAGTGTCAGGCGCAGCGACCCATGAGCAACTTCATGGCTCAAACCTATCGCCAGAAGCACATGTGAGGGATCTAAAGACCCCGAAGTACAGGCTGAGCCGCTGGAGGCGGCTATACCGTGCATATCAAGATTTAAAAGGATCGATTCTCCCTCGATATATCTGAAACAGAAATTCACATTATTGGGAAGTCTGTTTTCACTGCGGGGACCGTTGAGAATAACCTCATCGATCTCATCCATGACTCCATCGATGATTCTTTCTCTCAGCTCAATCATCTTTTCTCTCTTTTCGGGCAGCCTCTTTTGCGCCAGGCTGGCCGCCCTGCCGAATCCCACAATTCCCGGGACATTCTCCGTGCTGGCCCTTCTTTTCCTCTCCTGAGCTCCACCGATCATCTGGGGGACAATTTTAGTCCCCTTTCTCACGTATAGAGCTCCCACACCTTTGGGACCATTGATTTTATGGGCTGAGAGCGAGAGAAGATCAACGCCCAGCTCCTCAACATCAAGCTCAATCTGGCCTGCAGCCTGAACAGCATCAGTGTGGAAATATATATCATTATCACGGGCTATTTCGGCAATCTCAGCAACAGGCTGGATCGTTCCAATCTCATTATTTGCCATCATTATTGTAATCAAAATAGTATCAGATCTGATACTATTCTTAAGCTCATCCAGATCTATAAAACCATTTTCATCCACCGATAGATAGGTCACTTCAAAACCAAGCTGATCCTGCAAAAATTCACAGGTGTGAAGTACAGCGTGATGTTCTATTTCACTGGTGATTATATGTCTGCCTCTATCCTCTCTGGCCATGGCCACACCTTTTATGGCCAGATTATCTGCTTCAGTGCCGCTGCCGGTGAATATTATCTCCCGGCTGTCTTCGGCATTTATTAAATTCTGCACCTGTTCTCTGGCCCGGCTTACCGCTCTTTCAGCCTGCTGGCCCTCCTGATAGATGCTGGAAGGATTGCCGAATTTCTCCTGAAAATAGGGCTTCATGGCCTGCAGAACTTCTCCGTCTAGAGGAGAAGTGCCGGCATGGTCAAAATAGTATCTATCCCCCATCTAATATCACCTCATTATATCGGAAATATTACCTGGATTAAAATTTATTTTGTCGGTGTTCCTTTAACCTTATCGGCCTCTTCCATCAAATCAGCCAGTGTATAAGAATCGAGCACTTCTTCTATCTGTTCACTTAAAATACCCCATAGTTCATGTGTGACACATTCATCTTCCTGTTCACAGTTAAAATCATCTGTGACGCAGTTCACAGGCCTTATAGGGCCTTCCAGAATGCGAATGACGTCTCCAGCAGTTATCTTCTCCGGATCTCTGTTGAGCAGGTAACCACCATGTGCACCCCTTACACTCGAAACAACTCCAGCCTTGCGCAAGCTGGCAAACAGCTGTTCTAAATACTGCTCGGATATCTTCTCCCTCTCAGATATCTCCCGCAAAGGAATGGCTTTATCTTCCTGGTTTAAAGCCAGATCGATTAGTGCCCTGAGTCCATATCTACCTCTGGTAGAAATTTTCATTATCCCACCCCTCAATCTTGACCTATTTTATCAGATTTAGTTTACCATAAGAAAAAGTCTTTGTCAATCATCAGAGCCAAAAAATGAATCAATTATTTCCAGAGATACGCTGTCTCCTGTTGCAGACCTGAGATCTCTTTCCAGCTTTTCCCAGCTGGAGGCTTCGATCTC
>CAYXAK010000140.1:0-3543 GCA_964462585.1 uncultured Halanaerobiaceae bacterium | reverse complement strand
TTGAAAAGATAAATGAGATCCCCCAGATAAGCTGCATAAAACCATATGGAGCATTCTATATCATGGTCAATGTGAAAAATTTATACGGTTCATCTTACAGGAATCAGAAGATTACGGGCTCAATGACATTTGCTGATATCCTGCTGGAGGCAGAGAAGGTGGCAGCAGTGCCGGGTAAGGCCTTCGGCCAGGATAAATTTATCAGGCTTTCCTATGCCACCTCTCTCGAGAATATTAAAGAAGGGCTGCAGCGGTTAAGAGAATTTGTTATGAAGTTAAAAGAAAGCCAGGATAATTAAACTTTGATCATCAATTGAACAGTATTTAAGGCCGGCCGGAACCACCGGCCGGCTCCATGCTCCATTATTTTACATACATTTCCATCTATACTAATTGTCGGGGGTAAAGCAGAAGTACCCTATTTCATCTGATCTCTCCTTAATTCCCTGCCATTCCCCTTCTTCAATGATCTCCTGAGCGGTGGGATAGAGAATATTGTTTTCCTTAAATATATGATCGCGCAGGTGCAGGGCCAGATATTCAATATCTGCACTCATTTTTTCTTTAAACCCTGCAAAATCCAGCTCCGCTGCATTCTCAACCAGTTCGGCCAGTCTCTCCTTGCGGGGCCACATATCCTCATGCTCCATCTCCATAATATTGGCAGGTCCGGAAACTCCTCCCTCTCTAACCCGGGGAAATATGGTCTCTTCTTCTCTATCGTGATGTTTTTCTGTCTCGATCATGTGATGGGCCAGTTCTTCCAGCTCGGAAAACACCGGATTATCTTCATCATATTCTTCCAGTTCATCGATCTCCTCTTTAATCTCTTCCAGCCTGTCCAGCATGTCAAGAATCTCTTCGTGTTCTTTGATCAGTGTATCGAGGGGATGGCCCGGTTCCAGCTCCATCTGCAGTTTTTCCAGCTCCTCCTGCGTGGCTTCTATATGGGCCTGGCAGAGATGCTTGAGTTCATCCTCCTTCAGTCCCTCTTCAATTAATTCCTGCTCGGCTCTGGAAAGATCCTGAGGATCGATATCCCTCAGAAGATCCTTTGCTTCCTCTTTTACCTTCTCCACTTCTTCACCCTCGTTCAGTCTTCTCAATACACTCTTTAGTTCTTCCTTCCTGTCTGCAGCGGTCATATTTATCACTCCTGTAAAGTTATATTTAATCTTGATCTTATTACTATATTTTAATTATGGCATAACCGCCGCAGTTTGTCTTTGATATATATCACATCACCGCATTGTTTTATATTTTTCCACCCGCCAGCAAGCAATCCTTCCGAAAGAAGTTTACTGTCCGACAACTCGGGGGAACACCAGGGATAGTTTGATTGAGCTACCATGATGAAGTAGGGGGCCGGAAGGAATTAATCTCCAGTATAAAGAATTAAATAATAGGTCAATCCCGTCCATCCATCACAGGTTTCAAACTGCGATACACGGGAGGAGGAGAAACTGTGCTGGCTGAAAGCGTAATATATTATCTTATATTTGTTATAACAGCTGCAGTTATGTTCTTCCTTATAATTATAATTGCCAACAGAGGTCTGAAATTATATCGGCAGAAGCGGTATGAAAAGTTCATGGAAAGATATTCTCAGCTGATCACCTCACTTCTGCAGGGAGAAATCTCTCCGCGGAAAGCTGCCGAAAATCTACCTTCACCTTCTTCCAGCAATGGCGAATATTTCATGAAGGAGCTCAACCGCAGGGATCTTGATTCTGAAGACAGAGAAAAATTAAAGGAGATGGCCTCCCACTGGGGGATGCTGGAGCACTATAATAGATTGTTGAGAAAGGGAAGTAAAAAAAAGAAGCTCAGGGCGGCTGCCATCATGGGGGAGCTGCATGTAAATAGAGCAGCCCCCGCCCTGGAAAAGCTGCTGGTGGAGACAGAGGGCCGCAGCAAAATTGCTGCAGCCCGGGGACTGGCCCGTCTGGGCAGAACCGAAAGTATTTATCCTCTCCTCAAAAACACACTGCAGGAAGCTAACATCACTTTCGAAGCTGTAACTGATATGCTGATAAATTTCGGCGAGCAGATCTGCCCCTATATTCTGTCAGAGCTTAAGAAGTGGAGGAAGAGTAAGGGTTCACATCTGACAGATATATCGGGTGTTAAGGACGAGGAGATAATATCGCTTTTTATCGATGTCCTTGCCTATCACAGATTCAGACCGCTTCTGCCGGAGATGGAAAAACTGCTCGCTGAAGAGCCCCATCCTGAGGTTGTAATTCACATTTTCAAGGCTCTGAACAGAATGAAAGTTCGACTACATATTGATCTAAAGGAGTATTTAGGTTCAAAGAACTGGGTGATCAGGGCCCAGGCTGCAAAATATGCCGGCACAGCAAAAATACAGAACTGCGAAAAAGCACTAAAAGACCTGCTGGCAGATGATAGCTGGTGGGTGAGATATTATGCGGCACTTTCACTTCTGCGGCTGGGAGCAGAAGATATTCTCAAAAAGGAAGCCGAAGCGGATGGGCCGGAAGCCGTCATGTGCAGATTTGTACTTCTAGAAAATGAAATATACGAAGGTAAGGGGGAATAGCCTATGGAGTTTCTGCGCAGAATACTGCTTACAGTTGATTATCTGGCCATCGTATATTTTTTCATAGTATATGGGATATATCTGTTATTGAACTCAGCTGCCTTTTTTTCCATCCGCCGGAGCGGATTTTATGAGCGGATTTCCGAAAGGGAAACAAATTTTCACAGTGAATTTTATAAACCGCTGAGTATTATAGTTCCCGCCTACAATGAAGAAAAGACTGTGGTGGAGAATGTCAATTCTATGCTCGCTCTGGATTACCCCGAATTTGAAATCATAGTTGTAAATGATGGCTCTAATGACGATACACTTGCCAGATTGAAGGAAAAATTCTCACTTGTGTCCACCGTGAGGCCGGATGAGGAACGACTGGAAACGGAAGAGGTGCGGGAGATCTACAGATCACCGCAGGAACCGGGGCTGGTGGTCATCGACAAGGAAAATGGCGGCAAAGCTGATGCCCTAAACGCAGGCATCAATATGGCCCAGTTTCCCCTTATCTGCAGTGTCGATGCTGACTCACTTCTTGACAGCAGTGCCCTGTTAAAGATAGTCGAGCCTTTTGTCAGGGACTGGCGCGTGGTGGCAGCAGGAGGCACCGTGCGCATTGCCAATGACAGCGAGATAGAAAACGGCGGGATCAAAAATGTGAGGCTCCCCCGCAAATCACTGCCGCGTTTTCAGGTGGTGGAATATCTCAGGGCTTTTCTGTTCGGCAGAATGGGCTGGGCGGCTTTGCGCAGCCTGCTGATCATCTCCGGTGCATTCGGTGTTTTTAAACGAAAATTTGTCATAGAAGCCGGTGGCTATACCACCGATACTGTGGGTGAAGATATGGAACTGGTTCTGAAACTGCACCAGCATATGGTCGAAAGGGGCAGAGAATTCCGCTTCAAATTCATACCGGAACCGGTCTGCTGGACACAGGTGCCGGAGAGCATCTCCATGCTCGCCAGTCAGCGGCGCAGATGGCAGCGGGG
>CAYXAK010000139.1:0-3557 GCA_964462585.1 uncultured Halanaerobiaceae bacterium | reverse complement strand
GCAGAAGAGGCAGAAGGGGAGGATGAGGAGATAGCTGAAAAAGCAGCTGAAGGCATAAAAGCTGTTCTCGCCGGTGAGCGGGAAGAATTTACACTGGAATATCCCTGTCATTCTCCGGATAAGAAAAGATGGTTTGAGATGGTGGCAAAGCCCCTGGGTGGGGGAGTGCTGATCCTGCACGAGAATGTTACCGATTTTAAGCAATCTAAAAGACAGCTGAATGAGAAAGTCAAAGAGATTAACTGTCTTTATGAAACGGCCAGATTGCTCGCCGATGTCATGGATCCTCTGCAGGAGAATCTGCAGAAGGCTGCCAGCATCATCAAAAGCGGCTGGCGGTATCCCGACAGCACTTCGGTTAAAATTTCCTACAATGAGATCGAAGTTTACAGCGATAATTTTGAAAGAGCCCGGCATAGCATGTCACGGAAGATTTCTCTAACAGATGATAAAGAGGGGAGAATAACTGTCTACTGTTCAGAGGAGAGCGGAGAAGACGGATCTCCTTTTCTGCCGGGAGAAGTCAAACTGATTGATTCTCTGGCCGAGTTGTTGAGGAGTTTGATTAAAATTAACGAAAATCAGAAAAAACTGGAATATCTCGCCAATTACGACCGGCTTACAGGTCTTTACAACCATAATCACTTTATCGAAGAGATGGAAAGATATAACCACAGTGAGCAGCTGCCGATCAGCATCATTTTGCTCGACATCAATGGCCTCCAGCTGTTTAATGAAAGCCTCGGTTATAATGCCGGTGATAGAATTCTGGAAGAAGTGGCCGGAAAGCTGAGCCATGCTGCCAGGAAAAAAGATGTTGTAGCCAGATGGGGTGAGGATGAATTCGCAGTGCTGATGCCCCTGACTTCAAGAGAAGATGCTGAGATAGTGAAAGATAGAGTGGAGAATTCGTGCAAAAATATAGTTGAACAGGGCATGAAAATTTCAATAAGCAGTGGGCTGTCCACAAAAAATGAACCGGAAAAAGACCTTCACGATGTTTTAAATGAGGCTCTGGAGAAATTGAACCAGAATAAACTGACAAAAAGTGAGAGCAGCAAGAGCAAAATGGTACAGAGTCTGCTCAATGCTCTGCGCGAAAAAAGTGAGGAGACAGAGGTTCATGCAGACAGACTGGAGATACTGGCTCAAAAGCTGGGAGAAAAAATAGGTTTAAACGATTCTGAGTTGAACAGTTTATCTCTGCTGGCCAGACTCCACGATATAGGAAAAATTATGATCTCCGAAGAGATACTGAAAAAGCCCGGGAAATTAAATGATGAAGAATGGGAGGATATCAAAGCACACCCAGAAGTTGGCAGCAATATTGTGGCGGCGACAGAGGAATTTTCTCATATAGCAGATGAAATTCGGCATCACCATGAGCACTGGAATGGCAGGGGATATCCGGATGGTTTAGAGGGAGAAGAGATTCCCCTTCTTTCCCGCATAATTTCTATCGTCGATGCCTATGATGTGATCACAAATGAAAGAGCATATAAAGAGGCCAGCTCGAGGGAGGAAGCCATCAGTGAGCTGAAAAGGTGTGCCGGCGAACAATTTGATCCATATCTGGTCGAGCAGTTCGTGGAGATGCTGCGGGAGAGCTCGGCTGCGCAAAATTTGCAGGAAAGTCATTACAGCCATTTAAGGGATAGTTGAAGAGATGATATAATAAAATAGCAAAGCAATCATATGCAGATGATTTCGGGGAGGTAAAATTCCATGTTCAGAGCCTTAATGCCTGAGATCGCTCTTGTTGTCAAAGTTTTAGTGGTTGTGCTTCTGGCGGGCAGCTTTTTCTTCCGTGTTTCCGCAGCGCCCGGCCCGCAGAACTTCACCATCCTGCACACAAATGATGAACATTCACATCTGATCCCTCACTCTTCAGTTCTGGATTATCATCCCGATGAATCTGACTCCTCTGTGGGAGGGATGAAAAGACTGGCAGCTCTGGTCCAGGAGAAAGAAGAGGCCCGGGAGGACTGGGCGGAGGAAACCATGCTGATCTCGGCCGGTGATTTTAAGGCCGGCAGTCCATTTTCCTGGCTGACACTGGAGGGCAGGGCGGCTGAACTCAATCTCATGCAGGAGATAGGTTATGATCTCATCACTCTGGGCAACCATGAATTCGATTATGGCCCGGAAGAGCTTGCGGCCTATTTAAAGACAGCCGGTTATCCTCAGGCCCATGATGACACAGCTCTGATATCTTCCAACCTTGAGATCCCCGCCGGACATGATCTGCAGGAGGCAGAGATCAAAAGAACCAAAATCGAGGAAGTATCTCCGCAGCTGACACTGGGCTTTCTGGGGCTGCTGGGAGAAAACGCCGAGCTGGTAAATCCCCGTACAGAGCCGATGGAGTTTGCCGATAGGGCTGAGACAGCTGAGAAGATGAGGAACAGCCTGAAGGATAGGGGTGCTGATGTCATAATTGCCGTTACCCACTCGGGCCTGGATGAAGATATGGAGCTGGCCCGTGAGGTGGACGGCATCGATCTCATCATCGGGGGCCATTCTCACACCAGACTGGATGAACCCCTGGAGATAAACGATACCAAAATAGTACAGGCCGAAGATCATCTAAAATATATGGGAGTTCTGGATTTCAGCTATTATCCGGGAACGGGAGAGCTGGAGTTAAAAAATGCGGAGAGAGATCAGGCCTTTCTGGAGAAAATAGATGACTCCGTGCAGGCCGATGAAGACCTGGCCGAAAAGACGGCAGAGAAGACGGAGATGCTCAAAGATTACACCGCTGAAACCACGGAGGGCCGCTACGAGGACCTCTTCGCCGTGCCCTTCACCATGGATTTTTCCTTCTCCGATGAGAACCTGTACAGTGATACACCTTTTGGCAACTTCTTCACCGATGCCATGAGACTGGGGGCCGGGGACATTCTGGGCGGCAGGGTCGATTTCGCCTTCCAGGCCAATGGCCTGATCCGCGGCGGGCTCAAGCCCGGTGATATGCCCTGGTCCGAAGACCAGATAAGCTATTATGAGCTGGCGGCCAGCTCCAGCCTCTTCAGCGGTGAAGACGGCAGACCGGGTTATCCTCTGGTCGAGGTCTATCTGACAGAAAATGAAGTGATTAGAATCCTGGAAGTTTCCTCATTTTTGAGCGAGTATATGGGTGTGAGACAGTTCTTCCAGGTCTCAGGCCTCAGATACAGCTATGATAGACGCAGAGCCTCTCTGTTTAGAATACCGCGGCTGGATATACCCGTGCCCACCGGCAGATCGGTGCTGTCTGCAGAAAGATACACCGGAGAGGGGACCCAGCTCAACAGCCCCGGGGCCTATGAACCGCTGAAAAGGGGCGGTGATGAACTTTACAGGGTTGTAACCGACTTTTATATACTGGAATTTCTGCCCGAGATAAACAGATATCTGCCCTTTATGTCGGTTGAGCCCAAAAATGAAGATGGCAGCCCCCTGGAAGACATGGAGGATGCCATAGTGTATCGCAATGGTCAGGAACTTAAAGTCTGGGAGGTATTGTGGCATTATGCAGACATGCAGTTAGAGGAATTATCGGAGGAATACCGCAC
>CAYXAK010000138.1:0-3592 GCA_964462585.1 uncultured Halanaerobiaceae bacterium | reverse complement strand
CAGGAGGTGAGTGTTTAATAATGCGCAGCCTTGATGTTTCCCGGATAAGTGAGGAGGTTGCCCGACTGTCTCAGGAGGCGAATTATCATCTGACAGAGGAGATGGAAGAAGCTCTGGCAGAGGCGGTGGAGAGAGAGGAATCCGAAGCAGGCCGGGATGTCCTGCATCAGCTGCAGAAGAACGCCAGCATCGCTGCAGATGAGGAGATCCCCATGTGTCAGGACACGGGGAGCACGGTGGTCTTTGTAGAAGTAGGCCAGGAAGTTGAGCTCCAGGGCGGCCACCTGGAAGAGGCCATAAATGAAGGTGTCAGAAAAGGCTATGAGGAGGGTTATCTGCGCAAGTCCATTGTGGCCGATCCGGCTGAGAGCAGGAAGAACACCGGTGATAATACACCGGCTATAGTTCACACCGAAATAGTGCCCGGAGATGAGATCAGGCTGACCGTGGCCCCTAAAGGCGGGGGCAGTGAGAATATGAGCCGGCTTGAGATGCTTACACCTGCCGATGGTGTGGAGGGGGTCAGGGAGTTCGTGGTGGATACAGTGGTGGAAGCCGGTCCCAATCCCTGTCCTCCCGTGGTTGTGGGTGTGGGCATAGGAGGCAACTTTGAAAAATCAGCTCTGCTGGCCAAAAAGGCCCTGATGGAGCCCATCAGCCCCGGTGAACGACAGAGCGATATGCCGGAGCTGGAGGAAGAGATACTGGAGGAGATAAATAACAGTGGAGTGGGTCCCCAGGGTTTTGGCGGCCGTGTCACCGCACTGGGTGTGAATATCAAGACATATCCCTGTCATATAGCTTCACTGCCGGTCGCGGTCAATATCAACTGCCATGCGACCAGACATAAATCGGTCACAATCTAGTCAGGGGGGATAAAATGGCTGAGAAGATTTCGACTCCTCTCCAGGAGGAGGATCTGAAGGAGCTTAAGGCCGGAGATAAGGTTCTGCTCTCGGGGACGGTCTACACCGCCCGGGATGCAGCCCATGCCCGGCTGATCGAATTGCTGGAAGCAGGTGAGGAGCTGCCGATCGATGTTGAGGGTGGTGTCATATATTATGTGGGACCTGCCCCGGCCAAACCCGGCTATGTTATAGGTCCGGCCGGCCCCACCACCAGCGGGCGCATGGATCCCTATACACCACCACTGCTGGAGGCAGGCCTGAAGGGTATGATAGGAAAAGGTTCGCGTTCTCCGGAGATCCGGGAGGAGATAGCCCGGCATAATGCCGTCTACTTTGGAGCTGTGGGGGGAGCGGCCGCTCTTATCTCCTCCTCGATCAAAGTATGTGAGGTCGTCGCTTATGAGGATCTGGGCACAGAGGCTATACGCAGACTTAAAGTCGAGGAATTTCCCCTCACCGTGGTAAATGATGCCAGGGGCGGGGATCTCTATGAACAGGGGAGAAAGGAGTTCAGCCTGAGCTGAATTATTAAAAGCAGGGGGGATTATGAGGTCTGAAAATACCGCTCATATTTCCCTCCCCTGTCTGCGGGCTGAAATTAAAGAATATTGAGACGTTTAATAGCTAACAAACCGGGGTGATATTAAGATGAGTGAAGAAGAATTGAGCAAAGAGGAGCTTCTGTCAAAGGCG
This sequence comes from uncultured Halanaerobiaceae bacterium, assembly GCA_964462585.1. GTDB lineage: Bacteria > Bacillota > Halanaerobiia > Halanaerobiales > Halarsenatibacteraceae > Halarsenatibacter. Next base: position 1,991 of record CAYXAK010000138.1, on the reverse strand, counting down.
GAGAAGCCGGCTGAGGACGCTCTCAAGATGCATCCCTTCTACAGGGGCAAACTCGAGGTCTCACTCAAGGCGCCGGTCAGGAGTTACGATGATTTTGCCATCTGGTATACACCGGGTGTGGCTGCAGCCTGTGAGAAAATCGCGGAGAATAAAGAGGAGGTCTACAGGCAGACAAATAAGGGCAATATGGTGGCTGTCATCTCCAACGGCACCAGGGTGCTGGGCCTGGGCGATATAGGCCCGGAAGCTTCGATGCCGGTTATGGAGGGCAAGGCCCTGCTCTTTAAATATCTGGGCGGTGTCGATGCTTTTCCCATCTGCCTGAGCAGCAAGGACCCGGATGAGTTCATAAATATAGTCCGCAATTTACAGCCCTCGCTGGGCGGCATCAATCTGGAGGACATCTCCAGCCCCGAGTGCTTTGAGATACTCGATGAGCTGCGCGAGATATGCGATATACCCGTATTTCACGATGATCAGCAGGGCACGGCCTGTGTGACACTGGCCGGCCTGATAAATGCCTTCAGAGCTGTGGAGAAGGATATAAGGGATTCCAGGATAGCTTTGATCGGGGCAGGGGCTGCCAATGTGGCCACAATCAGGCTGATGGAGGCCTATGACATACCGGCCGGCAATCTGCTGGTATGTGACAGCAGCGGCCTTCTGCACGAGGGCAGGGATGATATAGATGAAAAAAACGAGCAGAAACAGAGGTTGTGTCAGGTGACAAATTCTGAGAACAGAACAGGAGGTATCGCCGAAGCCCTGGAGGGCTCAGACGCGGTGGTGGCTCTTTCTGCTCCCGGGCCGGATATCATCAAAAAGGAATGGATTGAGGCCATGAAAGACGATCCCATCGTATTTGCCTGTGCCAATCCCATTCCTGAGATCTGGCCCTGGGAGGCAGTGGAGGCCGGAGCAGCCGTGATGGCCACCGGCAGATCAGATTTTCCCAACCAGGTCAATAATTCTCTGGGCTTTCCCGCCATCTTCCGGGGAGTGCTGGAGGTAAATGCCAGCAGCATCTCCGATGGAATGTGTCTGGCCGCCGCGGAGGCCCTGGCAGATTTTGCCGCAGAGGATGGTGTCGATCCCGAAAAAATTCTGCCGACCATGGAGGAGAGGGAGGTCTACTTTCAGGTGGCAGCCGCCACGGCCCGCCGGGCAGTCGAGGAGGGTCTGGCTCGTGTGGAAAAATCCGAAGAAGAGGTCTACGAGAATGCCCGTCACAGCATTGAGAGAGCCCAGAAGCAGACCGAGGTGCTTATGGAAGAGGGTGTAATACCTCCCTTTGAGGGCTAGCGGCTCCCGGAGCTATATTGGAGCAGCTCCGGTCAATCTCTGGCCTGGACCTCATCCCTGATTACAGAGGCTACTCTTATCGCTCCCTCCGTATTCAATGTGGAAAGATCGAGTTCGCCCAGTTTTTCCGGTGAGTTTTCCCGGAGAGAGGCCAGCCTGTGAGCATCCTTCAGTATCTGAAAGGAGCTGGCCTTTCTCACCTCACCTGCTGCCAGGGCCGAGATGTTGCGCATTACCTCCTGGCGGTAGTGGTCGGGTATATCCAGCTCCTGCAGCAAAATTTCGGCGATATCAGCACCGGAACCGATCCTCTCAATCTCATCTTCGTCCAGAACTTTGAGGTTCAGCTTTTCCAGATCGAGACTGTCATCGCCCAGCTCGTGCAGAAGCCCGGAGAGGATTACACTGAGAGGTGAGAACTGCTCCTCCCGGCCGATCTGATCGGCCAGATCGGTCACATGGACTATATGCTCCAGCAAAGCCGGTCTGGCGGCGAAAAGATCCTGGATTTTCTCCTCCACACGCGAGCGCAGTGTCTGCACCTCTTTATAGAGTGTGCTTCCTTCACCTATGCAGTTGGCCGCCCTATCACACCACTCGGCACATTCCAGATTGAAGCGGGGGTTTACCGTCCTGCGGCCGCAGTCCGGGCAGGGCCGCATCAGATCAAATTTGAAGAATTCTATAGG
>CAYXAK010000137.1:0-3621 GCA_964462585.1 uncultured Halanaerobiaceae bacterium | reverse complement strand
CTGTTCCTCCTTTTTATGTCTGGTATTTATGCCTTAACATTGCTGCTCTATTGCACCTTAACCATATTATAAAACACAAAACTTAAATAATTTTTTCTAAAACCTTAAGGAATTGAATTATTTCTCCATCATAACCACAAATTCTTCGACCAGATCAGGATCAAACTGGCTGCCAGCACAATCCTGCAGCTCCTGCAGGGCTTCCTCTGTGGTCACAGCCTCACTATAGGGCCGGTCATGTGTCATCACATCGTAGGCATCCACAATCGAAATAATACGGGCCAGCAGGGGGATATCTTCCCCTGCTAGGCCGCGGGGATACCCTTCGCCATTCCACCACTCATGATGGGCAAGAATATCTTCGGCTACCAGGGCAAATTCTTCTGAGGCAGAGGCAATTCTATAGCCCCGCCGGGAATGATCTCTGATAGTTTCCCATTCCTCTTCTGTAAGCTGGCCTGGTTTGGTCAATATTTCCTCTGAGATAGCTGCTTTGCCTATATCGTGCAGCGTCGCCAGCAGCGATAATCGGTTCAGCTGGGAGGTGCTCAGCCCCAGCCTCCGTCCCAGCTTTTGAGCCAGCTCTTCCATACGGTGGGCGTGGTCTATGGTTTCGCTGCTGTTAGCTGCCAGTGTCTTCAGAAGGCCTTCCACAACCTCGTGCTTTCGGCTTCTGCTGTTGCCGAGCTTATCCTCGTACATCCTGTCATCAGCTTGCTGAAGTATATCTTCCAGCTCCTCTTCCGGACTCTCTTTTACAGCTGTTCCAGCACCTATGGAAACCGGCAGCTCTGCTGATTTTGTCTGCTGGCATTTTTCCTTGATGCGATCGACAATTTTCTGGGCCTCTTCCTGCCCCGTCTTCGGCAGAAAGATGACGAATTCGTCCCCACCATATCTGGCCAGAATATCCTCAGATCTAACAGCCTCCTGCAGCAATTCAGCAGCCTTAACCAGCAATTCGTCACCTTTATCATGGCCCAGGCTGTCATTGACAATTTTCAGACCGTTTACATCCACCATTATTATACTGAGAGGCAGCTGCCTCTCAGTATCGAGCCTCTCCATTTCTTCCTTCATGAATCTTCGGTTATAGAGTTCGGTCAGCTGGTCCCTGTAGAGTAAATATTGAATTTCTTCTTCTTGCTTTTTGCGTTCACTTATATCACGGGCAAAGACAAACTCGTACTCTTCCCCCTGATATTCATAGTACTGACTGGTTATTTCCACCGGAAAAGTTCTGCCATTTTGAGCTATAAACTCTCTTTCATAGGTTATTGAGCCGGCTTCTTTGATCTTCTGCCAGAACTCTTTTCTAGCGATATATTCTGAACTGCTGATAATCATTTCACCCTGAGAACCCAGCAGCTCTTCCTGACTGTAACCGAGTTTTTGAATAGCAGTTTCATTGACATATTCGATCGTGCTGTCAGGCCTGGCTCTCATAATTATAAGATCGGCCCTGTCTATAGAAAACTTGGTCATCTCCAGTTCCCGTTTTTGCTTTTTCCTTTCACTGATATCCCTTACGAACTCCACGATACCGGTTATCTCTTCTCCATCTTCGGCAAAGATAGGATAGGAGTATATTTCAATATAATCAACCTCAGAATCAGACAGCCCCGACAAAATTTCCTTTTCCACACTGCCGGTCTCCAGACTTCTCAATGAAGGACAGCTGTCACAGGGGTTATCAATTTCATGATAGGCCTGAAAGCATTTCTTTCCTGACAGCGGAGCCTTCTCAGCATACCATTCTTCCATGGTGGAGTTGGTATAGCGAATGGTAAGATCGGGATTGAGCACACTTATGCCATCCTGAATGCTCTCCAGAATGCTGTTGAGCAGATTGTTTTTATCTTTCAGCTCTTCTTCTGAATAAATTCTGTCCAGAGCTGCAGTGGTGTGAGAGATAAGCAGTTCTGCCAGCTCAAGATCTTCTTCAGTAAATGCCGATTTATCCTGTGATAAAGCCTGAAAAACTCCGTAATCACCAACAGGCACACTCAGAGCCGAAGCAAAGGTGTATTCCAGATTATCTGCGGATGAGCTGGAATACAAATCTTCGCTCAAAAGACTTCTACCCTCTCGATGGGCCTTAGCTGCCATACTGTCAACATATATAGCTCTTTCTTTGATCTTTCCAGCCAGGCCTTCCGAATAAACTTCTGGCACCAGCCTCTCATTTTCGACCATGTAGAGACTGCAGAAGTCCAGCTCGAGAATCTCCTCCGCTGTTTTAACGGTTCTTTCCAGCACCAGCTCTTTTTCCTCTAGGTTCTTTAGATCCAGGGCCACTTCATGTAAATTTGCAATTATCCTTTCTTTTTTCCTTCTTTCCGTGATATCAAGATACATGGAAAGGATACCCTTCTCACCACGGGGAAGATTAAGCCGTGTTTCTGTTAGCTGTCTGTAAACAGTAGCCCCCGATTTGGTAGAACTTTTAAATTCTTCCTGCAGATCTTCTCCCTGCAGCAGTCTTTCTATATTTCCCCGGGCTATCTCACGGTGTTCTGGCGGAACCATTTTGTCCAGCACATTGCTGCCCTCCAGCTCTTCCCTGTCAAACCCGGTCAATTCAGTCATGGAGTAATTTGCTTCCACAATATTGCCTTCTTCATCCTGAATTATCATTCCCAGAGGAGCGGCATTAAATATGGTGCGATAACGTTCCTCATTAATCTCTAATTCCTTCTGCTTTTTCTGCAGATGATTTCGAGTTTTTTCCAGCTGTCTTTCTATTTTTTTATAATGCAGCCCCTTTAAGGTCAGAGCCAGTATAAGACCCAGGGCATTAAATACCATCTGTCCCATCGGGAAAAACCAGTCCAGACCGACCAGGTAAAGATAAAATATATTAAACAGGCCAAAGATGATGACTGCAATAGAGCTGCCTTTCATCAGCTTGAACTCTGCCCGCTGCTGCATTTTAAAGCCCAGACCGACAAATATAATACCTGTAATTGACAGAGAAAGAAGATTAAGATATAGCTGATCGCCGGAAAAATAAGAGATCAAAAAACCTGCTCCCAGAAAAAGAGCGGATGCATACAGCCAGACTGCGGGAAAATCCTCCTGTAAAAACAGGTAAAGACCATACAAAAATAATATCGCTGCTGTTAGATAAGCAGCCTGAAATATTAGAACTTCAGATAATAAAATGGGTTCTACCAGCAGATAACTCAGATAAAATATGTGGGCCAAAAAACTGAAAAACCAGGCCAGTGTCCAAATCAAGAGATATCTTTTTCTGCTGTTATAATAATGATAGGCAAATATAGCAAGAAACACAAAAGCCCCTGTTAAACTTCCATATATTAGCTCAATCATTTCTGTCCGGCCTCCTGATAGACTAAATTGGTCAAACTTATATCCTATTGTATAATTTATTTGCTCGAATTACAAAAATCCCGCCGGATTGGATGGAGTTTGAAATCCAGCGGGTTTATGTTGGAGTTATATTTTATTTGATTTAAACCGGAATATTTATGCCGGGATAAGCTTACAGATAGGCAGCTGCTCCCAGCACAATAACCATGTAAATCACCGAGAAAATGACCGAAGCTTTGACCGCAGTTTGATAGGCTTCTTTCTGAACAGATTTGCTGCTTTCCTGGT
>CAYXAK010000136.1:0-3635 GCA_964462585.1 uncultured Halanaerobiaceae bacterium | reverse complement strand
ACTGATATCATTTTTGGTTACAGCTGAGAAAGATTTGTGATATAATACAGATGAGAATCAGAGAGGAGTGATCTGCTTATGTCAGTGGCAGATAAATGAAGCATCTGGGATGAAGATCGCATACCATTCGCCGCCAGCGGGGCCTGAGAGGGGCACCGCTGGCGGCTTTATATATTTATATTCAATCACTTTATTATCGGCCTATTTTCAGATCATCTCTTTCAGCTCTTTCTCAATGCTCTCATCGAGCTCCGGCCGGCTGTAATCGGCCAGCATCTCCTCCATCTTCTCCTGCGGATTTTCAAAGTCATTCTTTCTGCCCAGGTTGCCCTCTTTCTGCAGCAGCTCCAGTGTGCTGGGGTGGGTCAGATAGCTCTCGCCCGGCTCCACAGCTGAGATGGCATCGCCCTGAGCAGTCCTCTCGCTCACCTCGATTCCCTGCCGGTAGCTGTCGATAATACTGTACATCTCCATATCCATAAGGGCCTTGCGTCCGGATATACCCAGATAATTCTGGCCGGCGCCGGCGGCAAATACCAGAATATCAACACCCGCCCGGGCTGCTGTCATAGCATTCATCATACCCTCTGCTCCCGCCTGCATACCGGTCTCGGAGCTGTCGGTGATAGCTCCGGCCGTAAGCGAAGGCATACCATAGTAGTCGGCCAGTTCGGCGGTGGCGGCGATAACCCGGCCCTGGATGCCGCTGCCCACCGTGATGCTGCCAGTCTGCATATCTCCGGCAGAGGAGAAGGATCCATAGATGATCGGGGTGCCGGGATTTATGAGCTGGGCCAGCAGTGCTCCTGTCAGGATTTCGGCATTCTGCTGGATGAGAAGCCCGGCGACGGTGGGCGGACCGCTGACACCTGCCAGTATCTGGGCATAGACTGCCAGGGGCTGATTGCTTTCAGCCCAGCTGATCAGGGTCTGGAGCGGTTCGCTGTCGAAGCGGCGGGGGCTTGAAGCTCCCACCACCTTGAGCAGATAGTACCCGCTTTTGAAATTATCGCTGCCGAAGAGAAGCCGCCCCATCTCCAGAGTTTCACGGCATTTTTTGCCCGTGCCGGTGCCGAACAGGGGTTTGTCGGAGTGTGCCGCGGCAGCGTAGAACATCTGCCTGTGCCTGCTTTCCTCGGGGATATCGGTGGGAGGTGTGATATCGCCTCCGGCCAGATCCAGCTGTGGGAGCTGATGGTACAGTTTAACGAACCTGATATAGTCCTCATAGCTGGAATATTCCTCCTGGCCCCTGTCATGGTTGAAGGGAGCGCCCAGGGGCGGGCCCAGCAAGGGGCCTTCCTCTCCGCCCACTCTTACATTGTAATCGGGGTTTCTGGCTCTGAGCGTGAAGGTGCCGGGGATCCGCTCCAGTGCGGATTCCAGCGCTTTTTCATCCGGGTAAACCCGGCTCTCATCTGTTCTTATCCCGTGTTCATTAAATATCTCAAGTGCCTGTGGGCTGTCTATTTCGATACCGTCTTCGCTTAGAACCTGCAGTGTTTTCTCGTGTATGAAATCCAGATCCTGTTTTGATAGCATGATATATTGATTAAACCTCCTTTCCTCTATATTAGGGGAGGCATCTGCAGATGTCAAATGAGCCCTGCAGGTGCTGCTGTTTTCAGCCGGCAAATTGATCATCAAGAAATTTTCTGCCGGCTATTGCAAGCCCGGCCCCCTCCTGCTATAATTAAAAAGAAGCAAAAGAAAAAAGTTTGTATAATAAAATTTACTTGAGGGGGAATTAATTTGATTCCAGCGGTTAAAAGGGGCAGGAAAGGAAATTTTGCCGGCCTGAAGAAGCTGAGTCTGACGATGCTCATTGTAACCGTCCTGATTGGATCACTGTCTCTCACTGTCCTGGCTGAAACCGAACATTCGCTCACATTGATGGCCACCGGAGATCTTCACCAGTATATCCTTCCCTATGATTACATGAACGATGAGCCTTTCGAGGAATACGGTTTTTCCAAAACCTACACACTAATCGAAGAGGTGAGAGAGGAGCGGGAGAACACACTGCTCTTCGATACCGGAGATGCCATTCAGGGCAGCATGATCGGTAACTTCGAAGCTCTTGTCGAACCGCTTCAGCAGGGTGAGACCCAGGCAATTATCGAGGCCATGAACTATTCCGGCTATACGGCTGCCGGAATAGGCAATCACGAGGTGCAGGACTTCGGTCTGGATTTCTTCGATCTGGCTCTGGCAGGCTCGGAGTTCACCTGGCTTGCCGCCAATATGTTCCGCTATGATACCGGCGAGTATTACACCCAGCCCTATAAGATTCTGGAAAAAGAGCTGGGCGAGGATACACTGACTATAGGAGTTATAGCCTTCGTTCCGCCGGAAATCATGCAGTGGGGCAGGACACATCTGCTGGGCGAGGTTTTTGTAGAGGGAATAATGGAGTCAGCCGAGCGCCATATACCACGGCTGGCGGAGAAAACAGATATACTGGTGGTGGCCTCACACACCGGTGTCGGTGAGAACTATGTTCCCGGAGCAGGCTCCTATGATGCCGGCTATGAACTGGCCCGTATGGAAGGGGTAGATGTCTTTTTGGGCGGCCATTCACATTCTATCTTCCCCTCGGAGAGGTATGAAGGCATGCCCGGCGTCGACCTGGAAGAAGGCACCATCCACGGCACTCCCTCCTCCAAGCCCGGACGCTGGGGCGAGGCCCTGAGCCTGGTAGAACTTCATCTGGTTGCAGATGAGGGCGAGTGGGATATTGTCGGTCATAATGTGGAAGTCAGAGAGATTGACGCCGATACCGAAGAGCATCCCGCCATCAGGGATATTGCATCTGATGTGCATGAGGCCACTGTTGAATATGTCAGGACCCCTATCGGTTCCACTGAGATACCCATCATGGGTTATTTTTCCGAGATCAAGGATACCGCTGTAACCCAGATCGTGAACGACGCTCAGATCTGGTTTGCCGAAAAGCAGCTGGCCGATACCGAATATGCTGAATATCCCGTGCTGTCGGTGGCCGCCCCCTTCCGCACCTCGACAAGTGTGACAGGTGATATCACCATTGGCGATGTGACCGACATCTATCTCTACGACAACACAGTCTATATTCTGGAGATGGACGGCCAGCAGGTCATCGACTTCCTGGAGAGATCGGCCGAGCACTTCTCGCAGCTCGATCCCGATGCCGATGAGGCTCAGGTGATAGATATACTCGGTCCCTCCTTCAACTACGATGTGATTGAGGGTATAGAATATGAGATTGATATCACACAGCCTGAAGGTGAGCGGATCGTCAATGCCACCTACCAGGACGAACCGCTGGATGAGGATATGAAGTTTGCCCTCATAACCAATGACTACCGTGCAGGTGGCGGCGGTGAGTTCCCTCACACCGGCGATGATGCCAGAGTCATATTCTCCAGCGCTGATGCCAACCGCGATCAGATCATCTTCTATGTGGAGGAATATGAGACCATCTCGCCCGTGCCCAGCGGCAACTGGAGATTAAAGCCCGCTGATTTTGCTGCTCCCGTCCACTTCGATACCCATGCTGAGGCGCGCGAATATATCGAGGATATGGACCGCATCAGGGGTATCGAATTTGTGGAGTATGTAGATGATGATACTGCCCGCTTTGAACTGGATTTCGA
>CAYXAK010000135.1:1710-3637 GCA_964462585.1 uncultured Halanaerobiaceae bacterium | reverse complement strand
CGAGTTAAAACTAATGCACGAAAAAGCTGGATTCAAAGTGGCAGAGATATATGGCGGGACAGCGGGGAACTGGAATAGAGAGAGATTGAAGCTGGATGAAATGGAAATAATGATTATAAGCCAGAAAAATTCCGGCCGGTAATTTTTGCTTAAAATACTCTACAGTAAAGGGGTCTGGGGTGATTGAAAATGAAGGCGGAAAAAATAAAGAAGATTGGCTTTGAATCTTATAATCCTGAAAGACATGATAAAGAGGCCATTGCCAATCTAATTTTTCAATCCGATCCTGCTCTTAATTCCCTGGTATATGGCCGGCAGCCTTTAGAAACGATAAAGGCACTGCTGGAAATTCCCAAATCTTATTTTCGCTCCGAGTATGCCAGGCTGGCTGTGATTGAAGATAGAGTAGTGGGGATTATTGTGGCCTATCCTGCAGCGAAAATTGAAGAAATAGATAAATTAGCAGGGCGGGGCATGATGATAACAATGGGACCTGTCGCTTTTCTCGGGAAAATACCTTTATTTATGAAGATGAAACAGATGATGGGGGGAGAAATCGACAGTGAAGGTGGATATATTCATACACTTTGTGTAGATAAGGAGATGCGGGGAAAGAAACTGGGATCAAAATTTGTAGAGAAGCTCAATGTTAAATATAGAAAATTATACCTGTATGTAAATGCAGAAAATACGGCAGCTATCAAATTTTACAGGATTAACGGTTTTGAGCCCATATATCATGGAAGAATGAAATACCGGGGGAATGAATATGAAGAAATATTGATGGAAAAAATAAACTATTAGATCTGAGGTTTTTAGATGTTTTAACACTGCGGGATAAAATCTGGGGTGATAAAAATGAAAACTTTAATTTTTGGTGCGGGTCCTCTGGGAACATTAATGGCAGCCCGACTCCACGAAGCAGGTAAGGATGTTTCTCTTCTGGCCAGAGGAAAGAGACTTGAAGATCTTAAAAAACATGGCGCTGTAATTCGGATAGAGGGTACAGATATTGAGGAAATTGAGAACGTTAATACAGTCGATTCTTTGAATCCAGAGGATAATTATGATCTGGTGATGATAGTCATGCGCAAAAACCAGGCTGACAGAATAATTCCCGATCTGGCCAGAAATAAAAATGTCTCCACATATCTATTTATGGGGAACAATGCTGAGGGGCCAGAAAAACTGGTGGAAGCACTGGGCCAGGAAAGAGTTATGCTGGGTTTTCCCTATCCCGGAGGCCATCTGGAAGGTCACAAAGCACATGTTTTAAAGATCGATGAGAAAAAACAGTATAAGATTCCTGTAGGTGAGATTGATGGTGAGATAAAGGATAGAACCAGAGAGGTAGCTGGTCTTCTGAGAAATATGCGGGGTTACAAAGTGGAGATAAGAACTGATATGGTGGAATGGTTAAAATATCATGCGGCCATGCTGATGTCCGGTTTTGTTCCGGCAATATACGCCAGCGGAATAGACATGAAACGCCTTGGTTCTGATAAAGATCTGCTTAAAGATGCAGTCAAAGCCACAAAAGAAGCGCTCAGGGGACTCAGAAAATCGGGGATTCCGCCTGCTCCCGGAGTCGTCAGGGTATTTGAGTATATACCGAACTTCATGATGGTTGCTTTGATCGGCTGGATAATGCGAAAGGAATATGCCAAATCCAGTGTGGAAGGCCATCCGCGCAACGCCAGAGATGAGATGGAATACATCTATAATGAGCTTTCCGCAAACATTGATAGGAACAAAATAAAAACTCCGGCGATGGATAAGCTTGCCCGTCATTATAATACCAGATCAATGACGAAGGGAGGGTGAAATCCCGGTGAGAATCTTCGAAGTGAACAAAGATATTGTTAAATTAAACTGGCTTTTTCTGATTTTATGGTTTCTCTCAGCTGCGGGTTTCATCATCCTGCTG
>CAYXAK010000135.1:0-1610 GCA_964462585.1 uncultured Halanaerobiaceae bacterium | reverse complement strand
GGTGATGAAAGATTTGGGCAGGCTCATCAGGAAATAATTGCAGATCTGGAAACTGCATCTGCTGACGGCGGTTATATATCCATGACTAAATTTGAAGAAATTTTGTATACCGGATTAAATTTTATTGAAGACACTCACTTTGCCCTTGCAGGCAGACAGATGGGGAAAGTGTATACTCTTTATCTCTGCAGTGAACACATTTTTAATAAAGTGGAGGAAAATGGCCAAAGCTCCTATGTCCTTGCTGGAGTAGAGGACAGATTTTTTGATCAGGAAGATGAAAGTGGGCAGCTTTCATTATGGCACGGACTGGGAGAGCAGGGACAGCCCATATATCAACCGGGAATCTTTATGCCGCGAAATCAGGCCTATGAAGAGGGAATAAAAGAAGAAATTCCTCTTATTAGTGAAAATGGAGACCTCGAAACGTCCATAGAAGTGATGCTTTATCCTGTAAGCAGCTTTGAGCAACCACAAAATTCGAAAATTTATCACAGGACAGAAGTTGATGGCATTCCTTTAATTGAAATTAAGTCTTTTGCTGGTAGGGACGGGGAAGCTATGCGGCAAATGGAAGAATTTGTGGGAGATGCAGCTTATTTAAAAGATTACGAACGTCTTATTATTGATATCAGAGGAAATACCGGAGGTTCGGATCAATATCCCTACAAATGGATGCAGAGCTTCACCGGTATTGAAGATATAAGCCGCAACACTCTGGCTATAAATCTCCGCACCGATTTTTCCGCCCGATTGATGGAAAACATGCTGGTATATTTTCCGGAAGAACAGCAGGCTCAGGTAAGGCAGCAGCTTGCAGAACATCTTAATCCTGTGGAAAAAGGCTGGGGAGAAGTTCACCTGTCAGCCCCAAAATTAATATCTGGGAAAACAGAAATTGTAGTTCTGTTAGACTCCCGGGTGATGTCAGCGGGTGAATCTTTTGTCCGCTACCTGCAGCAGCTGGAGAATGTGGTGTTCATAGGCAGCAACACCAGGGGTATGGGTCTTGTAGGTAATGTTGGTAGATTTGAACTACCCAATTCGAGAACCGAAGTTCTGGGCGGAATAACAATTTTCCTGGATACCGATCTGGTAATTCGTGAGGGCAGGGGTTATATGCCGGATTTCTGGGTTGAACACGATCAAGCCAGAACTGTGGCAGCTGAAATTCTCTCAGGAGAAAAGAGCTTAAAATGATTGAGGTGAACTTTAATGAAGAGAGAAGACTTGCATGAAGATCTCACAGGGGTTTTAGAAGAGATTTGCGTTAATATAGGCGAACGCCCCACCGGTTCAAAAAAGAACAGAGAGCTGGAGGATTATGCCCGTTCATATTTCGAGGCCAATGGCTGTGATGTTAAAACCCAGCAGTTCGAGTGTATCGATTGGGAAAACAGGGGAGCAAAATTGTCTTTTGGCGGGAAGGAGCTGGAGGTTAAGCCCTCTTATTACACCGCTGCCTGTGATCTTGAAGCAGAATATATAACAGTAGGGACAGTTGCTGAGCTGGAAAGAAGTAATCTGCAGGGCAGGATAGCTGTCCTATATGACAGGTTGGCAGTTGAACAGCTGATGCCCAAAAATTTTAAGTTTTATAATCCGAAAAT
>CAYXAK010000134.1:0-3679 GCA_964462585.1 uncultured Halanaerobiaceae bacterium | reverse complement strand
TATGTGATAGCTCCCTTTAATCTGATCAAGGCCCTATCTGTATCACTGCTCTTTCATACTGTTTACAGACGTATGCAGCAGAGCAAAATCTACAATAAAAACCAGGGGAGTTTATAATCATAAAAGATGTATCAATCTATGAAGAGATATTCGGCGCAGTTGATGGTGAGGTTGAAGATCTCAAAGAGGACAGAAATTTCAAGGAAGCCAAGACCTCACGCCCGTAACACGTGGAAAAAGCTGTGGATCTGCTGGAAGATGTGAAGGAGGATCTGAGCTGATCAAGCTGATTTAGAGGGACAATTATGAGGGCCAATTATGCATAGAAAAGGGTGATGCCGGTATGATGCTGCCGGCATCCCCTTTTTTATATGGACTAAATTTTGTTTTACATCAGGTCTTCCAGCTCCTCTGGTTCTTCTTTGTCTTTATCTCCACCTGCTGCCTGTTTGAATTCACTTATCCCCTTTCCTATGGCCCGGCCCGCTTTGGGCAGTCTTCCGGGCCCCAATATCAGCAGAACTATGACCAGAATTATCAGCAGTTCAGGTGGCCCCAGTCCAAACATGTGAGGAAACCTCCTCCCGGGTATATTATAGGCCGGCTATATCGATATCATAGACACCCATACCTTCATCATCTATCTCCACAAATTCCACTCTATTTTCCAGGCCGGGTACAATAACTTCCATGGCCTCGGGATGGGAACGGAAGTGCACGGTACCGGCAACCTCCACAGGTTTAATTCTCCAGTTGTTGGTGGGTTGGGGAGCTATTGGAGAGTGTTCCTCGATATAATTGATGATGATCTCGCGGTTGACAAGTCCGGAGGGAGCATAGACCGGGTCATGTCTTTCCGTGGGACCGAAGCCGCCACCACCGCCGGCACGGTAGTCATTTGTGACCACCAGAAACTCCTGATCTGCAGTGAGCGGCTCACCATCATAGGTGGCGTTGACTATGCGCTCTCCTTCCGGCTGGGTAACATCTATTTCGTATTCTATGCCGTCTATCACATCGTAGTTGAAGGCGGAGAATGAGCCGTCGATGAGATCCTGTTCACCCTCATAGTCAGGATCTATCCGGTTGAAGTTCTCAGCGCTTCTCTCCAGCCATTCGATTACTTCTTCACCGTTTATCTTCATAACGCGCAGCTCATTGTCATAAATGTAGATATCGGCCACACTGCCTATAGTCACATCGCCGGCCCTGACATTGGTGAAGTATTCGGGATCCTCCCTGCCGGCCTGGAAGGGAGCAGCGGCTGAAAGAATGGGAAGATCGGCGAATTCACCTTCGGTGAACTCGGGATTATTGTGTGCCCACCAGAGCTGGGCATCGTTGACTATCTGTGTGACCGGATTATCGGCCACTCGGGCAAAGAAGGAGGTGATGGCCACATCTGAAGTTCCGATGGGAGTGCGCACATATTCCAGTGTGGCTTCGTGCTTATCCCGGGCCAGTTCCTCTACTCTGGGATGTGGCTCCACATTTTCATCTGTTTTGGGCAGATCGACACTGACTTCACCGATGCGCCACTGGCCGTTCTGCTTCATGAGCTCCAGATCTATGACACCCAGGGAGTCCCCCCAGGAGCCGGCCATGACAACGGGCAGACCGTCTATGAGTCCCAGGTTGTTATCCACGACTTCAATATCCATCCAGTCATAATCACCGGGGAAGAAATTGTGGTCGTGGCCTGCTATGACGGCATCAAAACCATCCAGCTTGGCCAGATAGGCAGCTGCGTCCTCGCGGGCAGCATCTGAATCGACGGGAGAGTCGTCCAGACCGGTGTGGGCCAGGGCTATGACGATATCGGCCTGTTCCCTTACTTCCGGCAGAAGCTCCTCAGCTGTGGGCACAATATCATCGAGTTCCACTTCGCCCTGCAGCCAGTCACGTCCCCAGCGCATGGTCTGAGGGGGAACAAAACCGATTATACCGAATCTTACCGTTTCACCGTCGACTTCTTTCTCTATGATGGTATAGGGCTCAACATAGTGCTCGTCGCTGCCGGCAACGCGCATATTGGCTGCCAGCCAGGGGAAGTCGGCACCTTCCACAGCATGTTCAAAGAAATCAAGGCCAAAGTCCTGCAGCTCGTGATTTCCGACAGAGGCTGCTTCGTAGCCCATCTCGTTATAGATCTCGACAATTCTCTGTGTTTCACCCTCTTCCAGTGGTTCAACATCAAATTCGAGATTGCCCAGCATGCTGCCCTGGATTACATCACCATTGGAGAGCAGCATGTAATTTTCTCGCTCAGCCGCTTCTTCTTCGAATAAAGTCATGGCTTTGGCGAGGCCGATGTTTTCAGCAGGGGCATCTTCCATATAATTATAGGGCAGCAGATATTGATGAACATCGGTGGTATTGAAAATCGTAAAACTATAAGTATTATCCGCCTGCACACCTTTGCCCAGCTGCTTTAGCCCTGTGCTGGCCAGCAGGGCACCGGCCACAACTTTACCGGAAGTGGCTATAAAATCACGTCGGGTAACATCGCGGTCAAAAACTCCTTCATTTTCTTCCTGTGCCTTCCGGGCTTCTTCACTCTCACCGTCTTCAGATCTGTTTTCCCGTGTCATTGTTTATACCCTCCTCCTTTGAGGGGATCTCTCCAGATATAGATTATAAAAACAGAAATGATAACTGTTTTCATTTACCTGCAAATACATTATAATATTAGGACGGGGCGGGTGTCAAGTTGTTATTATTTTCATAACTGCAGTTCAGCTATAAATACAATGTCCTAATTTGTCCACTCCGGAGAGGAAAGAGATCGTGCATCCCGAACTATATACAAACAGGGAGGTGTGAGATGTGATTATTTATGGTGGAGTTATATTGATCATCATACTTTTCATATCTATAACTATTTTGCTGAAAAAATTGAAAAATCTGAATGACAGTACCGGCTCAGCGGCAGACTCTCTTTATGATACAATGCTCCAGGACTATGAATTCATTAAGGGTTCGATGGAGCTGGCTGAGAATTTCAGAAAGAGGATAGAAAAACATAGAGACAGCGGGGAAACAGCCCGGGATGATGTCAACGAGATGCTTCGGAAAGAGCTCAGGGAAACCCGGGGGCTTTTCGGCACCTGGGCTGTTTTTGAACCGGATAAGTTTGACGGCCGCGATTCAGAGTTTGCGGGGTCAGCTCATTATGACGAAACCGGAAGATTTAACACCTATTTTTATCGAGCCGGTGAGGATATCGATGTCATGTCTCTTCCCGATATAGATAGTGAACATTTTTATAATCTGCCGAAAGAAAATGGGGAGACTGTGGTGATCGAGCCCTTTATTTATGATGAGCTGGAGAGCGGTGAGGTGATGATGACTGCGGTGGCAGTGCCTGTATTTGCCGGAGATGAGATTATAGGTGTCACAGGCGCTGATATAATGCTGCAGGAAGGCACAACCCATCTGGACCGGGATTTAATTTTCAGGGAGCGGGGAGATTTTCCCGCCGGTGAATATTTAGAGAGGGTAGTTGAGGCGGCGGAGAGCAATTTTCAGGAATTGATCGCCATGCTGGCAGAATCCACCGAAGAGCTGGAGAGTTCCTCGCAGAATCTCTCCAGTAATTATGAGAGGGTTGAGAGATCCTCCCGGGAAATAGCCAGCTCCTCTGAGGATATGGCTGCCGGAGCTGAAGAGCAGGCCGCCG
>CAYXAK010000133.1:0-3787 GCA_964462585.1 uncultured Halanaerobiaceae bacterium | reverse complement strand
TATTTTCACCGCATAATGCCCCGGCTGGCCGGGTTTATTATGGGGAGCAAAAAACCATATCAACATCTCTCCAGCTCACTTAAAAGTTTCCCCCACCAGAAAACTCTGCAGGAGATCTTTGAGAACAGAGGTTTTGAAAAAGTTAGTTACAGAGGGTTTTTAAATGGGGTGACAGTGTTACATACGGGATATAAACCCTAAAAGCTTGTTGCTATTATCAATTTAATATGGTATGCTTAAAATGTAAGAAAATAGAAACTTATTAAAAAATTAGTTTGTGAGGCTGTAATGGAAGGGAGATTAAATAATGGATGAAGATTTTGAAGTTCCTGTTCAGGAGTTTTTAAACTCACTCCCTCATTCCGCTGTAATACTCGATAGGGATGGAGTCATTGTGGCCTGCAATAATATGTGGCAGGATTTTGCCCGGTCAAACTCGCTGGCAGTAGAAGAATGCGCTCCCGGTATAAATTACCTGCAGACAGCTGATGAGGCCCGGGGTGAGGATTCAGACCTGGCCAGGAAAGCTTCGGCCGGCATTAAAGCCGTAATCAGGGGGGATAAAGACGAATTTTCACTGGAATATCCCTGTGATTCTCCCGAGGAAAATAGATGTTTTGTCATGAAAGTAACCCCTTTTTCCGAGGGGGTGTTGATTTTACATGAAAATACAACCAGGCGGCAGGAGATTATGAATGAGTTGAAGTCTAAAACTACTGAACTGGAAAATTTCTTTAATTTAACTCCCGGTTTGATGGGGATCGCAGATGTAGAGGGCAATTTTATTAAGGTTAACAGGGCCTGGGAAGATGTACTGGGTTATACGCCTGAAGAACTGGAAGGGATGAATTATCTTGAACTGGTACACCCTGAGGACCGAGAAAAGACTTTCAGGGCCCTGGAAGAGCTAGCAGATACCGGGGATATTAAAGACTTTACCAATAGGTACAGAGGTAAGAATGGGTCTTTTAGATATATAGAGTGGTATGCGGCTCAAAAAGGTGATAGAATCTATGCCGCCTCAAGGGATGTGACAGAGCAAAAAAGGAGCAGGTACATGCTCAATGAGAAAGTCAAAGAGATAGATTGTATGTACAGGGTTGCCAGGCTTCTGGGAGATGTTAAAAAGAATCTGGAGGATATTCTGCAAAAGGCAGCCCAAACTATACCTGAGGGATGGCAGTATCCGGAGAAAACTTCAGTTAAAATAGAATACAATGGTTTCAGTTCTACAGACGATAATTTCTGCAAATCGGAGTATTTCCTGTCCAGAAGTATACAATTAACAGGTGATAAGAGCGGAAAGTTGACGGTATACTGCAGCAAAGAAGTTGCAGAAGACGGCTCTCCATTTTTAGAGGGTGAGAGAAAGTTAATAGATTCCCTGGCCGAACTGCTTGGAAATATAATTCAAGGTCATGAGAATTATAAAAAATTGAAATACATGGCAAATCATGACCGGCTAACAAGCCTTTATAATCACAATTTCTTTGAGGCTGAGATGCATAGGCTTGATTTCAGCGCCAAACTGCCCATAAGTATAATCCTAACAGATATTAACGGTCTGACTTTATTTAACGAAAGTTTGAGCTACCGGGTCGGGGATGAAATACTCAAAAAAGTTGCAGGTATCATAAAAGATAAAGTTAGAAGAAGAGATGTGGTGGCCAGATGGGGTGAAGATGAATTCTCAATTCTCATGCCGCAGACGGACAGTGCTGAAACTGAAACTGTGAAGGGAAGAATAGAGGAAGCTTGTGAAGAAATTGAGATTGAAGGAATTTCTTTATCTCTCAGTCTGGGTTATGCCACCAAATACAGGCCAGAAGTGGATCTGCATGAAACAATGAATGAGGCCAGAGAAAATCTGGATAAGAATAAACTGATCAAAAGCGAGAGCAGCAAAAACAAAATTGTCCAGAGCCTTCTCAGCGCTCTCAGGGCCAAAAGCGAGGAAACAGAGGAACACTCGGATAGAATGGCCGAACTGTCTCATAAACTGGGCCAAAGAGCGGGCTTGAGTGATGCGGAGCTCGATGATCTGTCGCTGCTGGCCAATCTTCATGATATTGGTAAGACGACGATTTCCGAGGATTTATTGAAAAAACCTGGAAGTTTGAATGATAAAGAGTGGGAGAAGATAAAAAAACACCCCCGTATCGGTCATAATATCGTTTCTACTACCGAAGAATTTGCTCACATTGCCGAGGCCATCCTGCACCATCATGAACACTGGGATGGCCAGGGTTATCCTGAGGGCCTTGAGGGTGAAGAGATTCCCCTGCTCTCCCGCATAATTGCCATAGTCGATGCCTATGACGTTATCACAAATGAGAGGGCCTATAAAGAGGCTGGGTCACATCAGGAAGCGATAAATGAGCTAAAAAAGTCAGCGGGCAGTCATTTCGACCCAGAGCTTGTGGATGAATTTATAGATATAATGGAAGAAGAGGCTAATTAACCGCCTCTGATAGCGGCCTGATCTCTTCGAAATTATCCCGCCTCATCATCTGCAGCTCCTCTATCCCGCTGGACAGGGCGGTATAGTTGTCCAGCAGGAGATTGACAATGCTCTCATCCAGGCCTCCCTGCTCTCCCTCTTCCTTCAGTATTTGTTTTATCTGATCCTTTTTCAGATCAGCTCTATAAGGTCTATTCTCAACCAGGGCAACAAACACATCAGCAGCGGCCATAATTCGGGCGGGAAGCGAGAGATCCTCGCCCTGGCGGGCAAAGGGATAGCCGCTGCCATCAACTCTCTCGTGATGCAGTCCGGCCCAGCGGGCTATATGTTCCAGTGTGGGTGTGGCAGATAGCACCTGATATGTATAGAAAACATGGCTTTTCATCAGATTGTACTCTTCGGCTGTGAGTTTGCCTTCCTTGTTGATGATCTCCGGCGGCACGGCCAGTTTGCCCAGGTCGTGAAAAAGCCCTGCAATTTTCATGTGTTTTTTTGCCCTGTCCGGCCAGTCCAAAAAATCCGCCAGCTTTTCTGCCGTCCCGGCCACTCCCCAGGAATGTGTGGCCGTGAATTCGCTGCGGTAATCTATCACTCTGCTGTAGAACTGGGCCAGTTCCATTGTTTCGTCCTCCCTCATGATGATATCACGGCCTGAGAGGAAATTTTCAATACTGCCTCTCAATATTTTCTCATCCTGGAGTGAGAGCCAGAAATGCTCCGGCATATCTGAAAGGTGAGCGGTGAGGCCCGGCCTGAAAATCTCAGGGGTCTTTTCTTTCAGTTCGCTCAGTACTCTCTCCCGCTGGCTGAGAATTTCCTCATCCTCCTGGATCAGCAGTGATATGCGATCACAGAAGTTAATCAGATGGGCCTCAGCTGGAATTTCTGTGCCGGGAGACTCATGCTGGCTGCCATCTGATTGCCAGGGATGATGGTGATATCGGATGATATCTGTCATGCTGGAGCTGAAACGCAAGGGCAGTTCTGAAACCAGGTGGGCGCCGATTTCTGCATGGCGAGAGTGTTTGAACTCTGAGCTGAGCAGATTGAATTTACTGTTCTGCGAAAACATGCCCAGATCGTGAAGCATGGCGGCTATAACAGCTTTTTCCCGCCGCTCATGGTTCCAGTCCAGCTGCCGCGAGATCTCGAGTGTGGCAAAGGCCACCTGGAAGTGATGGTTTGCCACACTCTCTTTGATCACTCTGGTGATGCCTGCTATGTTGAAGATGAGCTGGTGCAGTGGAAAGGATATCTCTTTGATATTTAGATCATGATCTGTCATTTACTGGCCTCCTCCAATTTTCTATTGATCTGCTGTAA
>CAYXAK010000132.1:0-3802 GCA_964462585.1 uncultured Halanaerobiaceae bacterium | reverse complement strand
CGGCTAAAATTATACCTGCCGGATGGTTGCGGCCCAAAAGGGCCACAGCTATTCCGGTAAAGCCATGGCCGGCATCCATTCCCTGTATGAAGGAATGATGGGTGCCTAGAGCTTCTCCCGCTCCGGCCAGACCGGCCATAGCACCACCTATGACCATGGTAAGTATGATTGTCCTGTTCTCGCTTATACCGCCATAGTGGGCGGCTGCGGGGTTTATTCCCACCGATCTGATCTCATAGCCGTAGGTGGTCCTCTCCAGCAGATACCAGAGTATAAAAGCAGCCACCAGGGCCAGTATGAAATTGATATGCAGCCTGCTTCCCGGCTGAGCAAAGAGCTCGATAAAGGGCAAAGAGCCCAAAAGCGGCAGTTCCGGCAGATCTCCCAGCCGGAAGAGCTCAGCCCCCTCTGCTATGGTGGGCAGAGCGGGTCTGCCGCCTATTCTCAGCCTGTTTATGCCGTAGCTTATGGTCAGAAGTGTGGCGATGTAATTTAACATGATGGTGATGATTACCTCATGTGCACCCTTCCAGGCTTTGAGTATGCCGGGAATGAAACCCCAGAAAGCTCCGGCCAGCATGCCCGCCAGCAAAGCCACGGGGGCGTGGATTATGCCCGGCATCTGAAAATAATAGCCTACAAATCCGGCGGCAAAGCCTCCGACCAGAAGCTGACCTTCACCACCTATATTGAAAAGCCCGGCTCTAAAGGGAATGGCCAGGGCAAAACCTGTAAAGATTAGAGGTGTCGACCTCCAGAAGGTGCTCATGATCTGCCTTGTTCCACCTAAAGCTCCCTCATAGAGGGCTCCATAGGCGGCAATCGGAGATTCTCCGGCCAGAAGAATGAAGATAGCCCCAACCAGCAGAGCGATCACTATAGAGGCCAGAGAAACTCCCAGATCTATGATAATATTGACAATCTTGCCTTCTGCAAGAGATTCGCCTGTACCCGACTGCAGCTCAGACACTGGCTTTAGCCTCCTTTACTTGCCCGCCGGTCATCAGTCTTCCCAGCTCTCTTTCATCGGTATCCTCTGCTTTCAGTATATCTACAAGCTCACCCTCAAAGATAACACCTATTCTATCACTGAGGGATAAAACCTCATTGAGTTCGGCCGAAACCAGCAGCACAGCCACACCCTCATCCCTTTTCTTTATCAGCTGTTCATGGATAAACTCTATAGAACCTACATCTACACCCCTTGTGGGCTGAGCGGCGATGAGAAGCTCGGGCTCCTCGGCAAACTCCCGGGCAATTACTGCCTTCTGCTGATTTCCTCCGGAGAGTTTGCTGGCCATGTTCAGATGGCTGCTGGTCCTGACGTCAAACTCTTTTATTAATTTACGGGCATGTTCATTAATTTCACCGTAATTCATGATATTGCGGCTGGAATAGGGTTTTTGGTGGTGATAGCCCAGAATCATATTTTCAGCCAGATCAAAACCCATCACCAGACCGCGGCGCTGTCTGTCCTCCGGTATATGACCTATGCCTTTTTCCTTTACCCTGCGGGCATCGAGACCGGTTATGTCCTCTCCTCTGAATTCAACCTTGCCGGACTCCACCTCGCGCAGACCCGTCAGGGCTTCCACCAGCTCTGTCTGGCCGTTGCCCTCTACACCGGCTATGCCGAATATCTCTCCTTCTCTCACAGAAAAGGAGAGCCCTTTTACCATCTCTATTCCTCTATTGTCCTTAACCCGAAAGTCTTTGACATTTAGAACCTCATCTCCGGGCCGGGCCTTATCTTTCTCCACTTCAAAAAGAACCTCGCGTCCTACCATCATCTCGGCTATATCCTTCTCATCGACCTCTTCTGTTGCCACATGACCCACACTCTTTCCGTTTCTGAGCACTGTTATGCTGTCGGTCACCCTCTTGACCTCTTTCAGCTTGTGCGTGATAAAGATCAGCGTTTTACCCTGCTCTTTTAGGGACTCAAATATCTCAAAAAGCTCATCTATCTCCTGGGGGGTCAAAACAGCTGTGGGCTCATCAAAGATGAGAAGATCTGCACCGCGATAGAGAATCTTTATTATCTCCACCCTCTGCTGCATGCCGACTGAGATATCCTCTATTTTGGCCTCGGGATCGACGCGCAGACCGTATCTTTCGGAAATCTCCTGCACCCTTTTTTGGGCTGTCTTCTTATCTATGGTCAGACCCCTGCGGGGCTCAGAACCGAGTATTATATTCTCCGTCACGGTAAGGGGGTCTACCAGCTTAAAATGCTGATGGACCATACCTATACCCAGATCTATTGCATCCTGCGGCTTCTCAATATTGACTTTCTTTCCATCGTAATGTATCTCTCCCTCGTCCTGCTCTAAAAGTCCGTACAAAATCTTCATCAGCGTGGTCTTTCCGGCACCGTTCTCTCCGACCAGGGCATGTATCTCTCCTTTTTCTACCGGCAGCTCCACTCCGTCATTGGCCTTTACACCGGGAAAATACTTGGATATATTTCTCATCTCCAGAATGTAATCTTTGCTTTCAGCCATTGGCTTGACTAAAACCTCCCGCCTGTAAACTTATTGAACATCTTGGACCGAATTATTTTTGCTCGAATCGGGTTTTTAATATAAAAACATAGGACCCCACCAGGCAGAAACTCTGGCGGAGTCCCTTTTTATACAGATTAAATCTGCCTCAGCCTTTATCCGGCTCTATACTGAGATCCTTTGCTTACTGCCTGCCTGTCTCCGACCAGTCTTCTATTTCTATCTCACCGTCGATGATCATCTGTATTATCTCTTCTATCCGCTCGGCGTGCTCGGCGGTTACGTCTTCTTTCATCTGCCTGATCTGTTCTATCTCTTCCTCGCTGAGCTGTTCGGCTATTATCGGATCAACTTCTGCTCTCAGAGGAGTTATGCCTACACCCTGATCTTCCAGAGTATAGTTCACGTTGACTCCACCTTCAAAGTCTCCCTGTACAAAATCTTCAACTGTGCTGTATACCGCCTGGTCTACTCTCTTGAGCATGCTGGCTATTATTCTGCCGGGTGAGATATGATTCTGGTTGGCATCTACACCTATGGCATAGATCCCTTCCTCTTCAGCGGCGGTGAAGACACCCTCACCGGTACCGCCGGCGGCGTGATAGATAACATCGGCGCCATCATCTATGAAACCGAGGGCTACTTCGCGGCCGCGGCCGGGATCGCCGAAGCTGTCAGCATAGCTTCTCTGAATCTCTATATCTCTGCCCGTCTCTTCTGCGATGAACTCTACACCCTGGACAAAGCCACCTTCAAATTTGTTTATGAGCGGACTGTTGACTCCACCTATAAAACCTACATTGTCATTCTCTGTAACCAGGGCCGCCAGGGCACCTGTCAAAAATGAACCCTGATGGTCGGCAAAGAGCATGCCCCTGACATTTTCAATGGGGGGCTCATAGATTACGTCGACTATGGCGAAGTTGTGATCGGGATATATCGGCGCTATCCTCTCCAGATCCTCTGCCTGCTGAAAGCCAACAGCTATTATCAGATCATAGCCCTCTCTGGCAAAACGGCGGAGGGAGGGATCAAAATCTGCTACATCGTCGGGCTCAATATAATCAAACTCAACATCGAAATCCTCTGAAGCCCTCTGCAGGCCTTCATAGGCCATATCGTTAAAGGACATATCTCCCAGACCTCCGGTCGAGAATACTATGCCCACACGGGTGGTCTCAGCTTCTACTGGCTGGGCAAATCCCACTAAACTGAATACCATGACCAGACTCATCAGAACGGCCAGACCAGCTACCTTCTTAATCAAATTAATTACCCCCTCGAATCTCAAGTTTTTT
>CAYXAK010000131.1:0-3813 GCA_964462585.1 uncultured Halanaerobiaceae bacterium | reverse complement strand
GAATTGTAGATGCCTTTCTCGACAGGATTGAAAGAGCCGGTAACCGGCTGCCCCACCCGCTGATACTTTTCTTTCTCATGGCACTTATGGTTATCATAGTATCCGCGATCGTCTCCATGGTGGGCCTGTCGGTCGAACATCCCACAACCGGCGAGACCATCGAGGCTTTTAATCTGATTTCAGTCGACGGCTTCCAGCGCATACTGACAGAGGCAACCGACAACTTCGTCAACTTTGCTCCACTGGGCGTGGTGCTGGTCGCTATGCTCGGTGTGGGTGTCGCTGATCACGGTGGACTCATCACAGCTGTTCTGAAAAAACTGATTCTGGGTACACCGGCCAAATACATCACACCCGCTGTGGTATTTGCCGGTGTCATGTCCAACCTGGCCTCAGACGCCGGTTATGTAGTGCTTGTTCCCCTGGGCGCGGTGATTTTCCATGCCATGGACAGACATCCCATGGTGGGACTGGCGGCCGCTTTTGCCGGTGTTTCCGGAGGTTTCAGCGCCAACCTGCTGCTGGGCACGCTCGATCCCCTGCTGGCGGGCATAACCGAAGAAGCCGCTCATATAATCGATGCCGAATACTTTGTCGATCCTTCGGTTAACTACTATTTCATGATCGCCTCCACCTTTCTGGTGACCGCTGTCGGTACCTTTGTGACAGAGCGCATTGTCGCTCCCCGTTTCGGCACCTATGAGGGCACTGTGGATGAAGATGATGAGGATACAGGGCTGGAACCTCTCACACCGGCCGAAGAGAGAGGTCTGAAATCGGCCCGCAACTGGTTTCTCATCTGTATCGCCCTGCTGCTCGTGGGTACGGTTCCTGAATGGGGAATTCTGCGCACAGCCGAAGGTGAACTCATCGAGGGTGCCGCTCCCTTCATGGGCGGCATGGTGCCTCTGATCGCTCTATTCTTCATTATTCCCGGTATCGCTTTTGGGCGCAAAGCAGGCACTATCACATCCAGTGACGATGTGGCTAACTTCATGGAAACAGCCATGGAGGATATGGGAGCATATGTAGCTCTGGCCTTTGCCGCCGCTCAGTTTGTGGAATACTTCAGCTGGTCCAATCTGGGCGAGATGCTGGCCATAGGTGGTGCTGACTTCCTGCAGGCCATTGGCTTTACCGGACTGCCGCTGATCATTGTCTTCATTATTGTGGCAGGCTTTATCAATCTCTTCGTGGGCAGTGCTTCTGCTAAGTGGGCTATAATGGCTCCGGTCTTCGTGCCTATGCTGATGCAGCTGGGCTACAGCCCGGAATTCGCCCAGATGGCCTACAGAATTGGTGATTCCACCACCAATATCATCACACCTTTGCTGCCCTATTTCCCCATCATAATCGCTTTTGCCAAAAAATATGATGAGGATATCGAGATCGGTACTATCATATCAACGATGCTTCCCTACTCTGTGGCCTTCCTGGTGGCCTGGACGCTGCTGCTCATAGTCTGGTTCGCCCTGGGTCTGCCGCTGGGACCTGCCGGTACCATCTACCTCTAAATATAAAGAGATGACGAAAAAGATAACGATAAAATAGCAATACAGATGCTGAAAGCCCGCCGGAAGTTCCGGCGGGCTTTTTTATATGCCGATATACAGCATATCCAGTTTATATTTACCGCACTTTCTACAGTATAGCACATATTCCAAAGTCATCATTCTCTTAGACGTTTACTCGTATTCGTTTCAGCTTTTAAGCGTGCGGCCAAAACTGACCGCTGTTTTATTTTATCAGCTGCCACCGGAGCTTTCCTCATCAATACCGCGGCGGCTGAGCAGGAATAAGACAATGACAAAGAGTAAAACTCCTGCACCGGCAATTATATTCAGCCAGTTGAGCACTCTGGCCTCGAAATATATCTGATTTTCCTGGCCCATCTCGAACTGCCACTGCAGATGGCGGTCATTGTTCTCGCTGACAGAGGCGTTGTGTTCGCGGGCCGGCAGGGGCAGGTTCAGCGCCAGGCCCATATCAAATCGATCATAGACCATCTCGGACATCATCTGCTCCAGTTCCCGGCCGAGTTCTAAATTCTGCATACTGATCCGGGCATCCACAGTGTAGACATCGCTGAAAACACCCTCCCTGTGACTGAACTCCACGTTCTCTTCCAGCTGACGGCGGATCTCATCCTCATCAGCTCCGGGCTGACCGACAGCAAGCAATCCCAGAAGCCCCAGCTCCTCGACCAGCTCATCGGGATCGGCAAATTCTCCATTGAGTTTCAAACCAATAAATTCCTCGTCCTCATAATCCTCAACACTATAACCCCTCTCCTCGGCTCTGGCCCGCAGCTCCTCCAGAACATCCTCATCGCTGAGCTGCATAAACTGATATAGCGAGGAATCAATACCCACATCGTAACTGAGCCTGCCGCTGCCGTCCATATCCATATCGATCTCAGTCTGCAGCCGCAGACATCCTGATAATCCCACAGCCACCAGCACCAGCAGACAGGAAAGCACAATCAGTTTGCTATTTATCCTCTTCATTTCTCCCTCTTCCTCCTCTCAATCATATCGATCAAATCGGTCAATTCATCCTGAATTTATCAAATTATCAAATTATAGTCCGGTTAAGAGCTGGTGTGAATCTCCACCGTATCCTCATCTTCCAGCACATAATCACGGGGCACCGGCTGACCGGGAAAGCGGGCAGAGCCCCACAACCGGGCTTTTTTGAGATTGTCGGCCAGATCTTTATGGATGGAGCGGGCAAAATCCACTACAGTGCTCCCCCGGGGCAGTGTGAAGGGATCGGGCTCGGGCTTCTTGCCCGGCTCCTTGCTGTAAACCCTGATAATACCCAGCTCCTGAAAAAGCAGCTTCGGTATATCAGCCACATTTACACCCTCTGTGAAGGAGACCTCTCTGATCTCGACATCGGGATAGAGTTCCCGCACCACATCGAGGTTATCCTCTGCCCCCTCCACATCCACCTTGCTGGCAAAGATAACGAGGTCCGAAGGTGTGAAGGCTTTTACACCTTCAGGCACCTCATCCAGGACAATTCTCTTATCCCGCAGAAAATCGATGGTGCCGGAAAGCTGATCAAGACACTTGCCGGAAGCGGCGTCTATCATGATGATGGGAAATGCCGCCCGCTGTATGGCACCGATCATGGGCCCCGGCACATCTTCGGGAACCAGCGGCGGTGTGTCGATAACCTGTATCTGCACATCCTCATACTGTATCATTCCCGCCCGGGGTTTATTGGTGGTGAAGGGATAATTGGCCACCTCCACAGGAGCATTGCTGAGCTCCGCCAGCAGTGAGGATTTGCCCGTATTGGGATAGCCGAGCAGAATGATCTGTCCCGCCCCCTCTTTTTTTATCTTATAGGGGTTGTATTCAGCTTTCTTATCTGTCTTCTCCTTCTCCTCTTTTATGCGGGAAATCTTCTTGCGCAGCTCGGCCTGCAGCTTATCGGTGCCCTTGTGTTTGGGCATAACAGCAAGCATCTCCTGCAGGGCAGCCAGCTTTTCCTCCGGATTGCTGGCATTCTGATAGGCCTTCTCCGCTTCAAAATACTGAGGCGGAAGATTGGCAGGCATGTATTAAAACCTCCTCCTACAGCTTCGATGATTTTGCGATGATGCCAGGGCAAAAAATGCCTCTAAATGCCGAAAAAGCGGCATTTATCACTGAATTAATTCTTTCTATGTGATATAATACGAATGTGAAATGTAAAATGTGAAATATAATTCAACGGCCGGCATCGATTTCAAACTGGTCTGACAGCATAATATAGATATAAATTTTCAGGTCACCTATTATTATAGCATATCAACACTTAAAC
>CAYXAK010000130.1:0-3897 GCA_964462585.1 uncultured Halanaerobiaceae bacterium | reverse complement strand
AGGGTTTATGAATCGATGGTCATCGGCATAAATAACAAGGAGAATGATCTGACAGTAAATCCCTGCAAAAACAAGGAGCTCACCAATATTCGTTCCAGCAGCTCCGATGAAGGCATACAGCTGCCCCCTGCTGTGGAGATGGATCTGGAAGATTCTCTGGAATTCATTGCCGATGATGAGCTGGTAGAGGTCACACCCTCAGCTGTGAGAATTAGAAAGAAGATCGTCGATGAAAAGATGAGGCGCAAAAGCAAGAAATAATCCCGTTCTCCTCTTCAATCATCCAGAATATCAACCTCATCTGCTGTTTCCATATCCTGGAGCATATCCCCCTCATAAACTTTTTGCCAGAAGCTGGCGGCCAGGGGGGCGGCATTTTCTCCGCCAACACCGGCGTTTTCCACCAGCACTGCAAAGGATAATCTGCGGCCCTCTCCGTTATCGACATGGCCTGCAAACCAGGCGTGAGGTGTTTGCCCTGCCACCTCGGCCGTGCCTGTTTTGCCGAATATATCAAAGCCATTTTCTCTGTCTGCTTCCGTACCCGTACCCTCGCTGACGACATATGCCAGCATATCGTTCATCGCTGAAACTGTTTCTTCCTCCAGAACTCTTTCCCGGGACCGGTCTACATCCCGCGTCAGCAGAGTCAGTTCAGGCAGATAACCCTCAGCGGCAAATACAGCAAAAAGATGGGCCATATGCAGTGGTGTCATAAGCACCTGATCCTGCCCGATGGCCGTCCAGGCCAGATTTACCCGGCTCTGGGCAGGACGGCCTAACTGTCCCGATCTGACGGGAAGCCCGATGGCAGGGGCTCCGTCAAGATGCAGTTTCTCAAAATATTCCTGGAGTGTGCCGGCTCCCATTTCCAGCCCCACACCGGCCATGGTGGTATTGATGGAGTGGATTATGGCTTCTGTTAGTGTGTGCTCCTGAAAAACCTGCTCCCGGAAATTTCTGATGCGGTTGCCTTCAACTACCAGCTCACCGCTGTCATCAAACTCACTGTCCGGTTCATAAATATCCTTGTCCAGGGCGGCGGCTGCAGTAAGGACTTTGAAGGTCGATCCGGGTGGATATCTGCCCTGGGCGGCCCGGTTAAAGAGCGGCCGATCGGGATCCTGATTCAGCTCCTGCCAGCGCTGAGCTCCGATGCCCCTGACAAATTCATTGGGATCAAAACCAGGGCTGGAGGTCAGAGTGAGAATCTCACCCTTTTCAGCATCCAGAACAACAAAGGCGGCGTTTTTATCCACCAGAACATCCAGAGCTGCTTCCTGCAGTGATAGATCAAGTGTGGTATGGATATCCTGACCGTGTGCGGGAGGAGTCTCGGCCAGTATTTCCCGATTTTCTTCGGTTTCTGTATAAAATTGATATCCCGGTCTTCCCCGCAGATATTCTTCCTGGCTCTGCTCCAGTCCGCTGCGCCCGGCCCTATCTCCAGGTTGAAAGTCCAGCTCCGGATAGTCATCGATCATATTCCCCGTGACTTCGCCCATATAACCGGTCAGGTGGCCTGTCAGATAGGGGGCTGGATATACCCTGCTTTCCTCCCGCCGGAAAAATATACCGGGCACGGGCCGCAGGACGGGGTCCAGCTCTGTAAACCTCTCCTCGCTGACCGAGATAAGAGGGACAAACCAGTGATCCTGCACTCCGGGAGCCTCGTACTCTCCCCTGATATATTCTTCACTCAGATCCAGCTCTTCTTCCAGAACCTGAAAAAGCCTGTCAGGATTCTCAATTCTGCCCGGCTGTACTCCTATATTGACCACCGAGCCGGAACCGGCCAGCATATTTCCGCTGCGATCATATATAGCTCCTCTGTCGGGCTCGAGCCGTTCCCGACCATATAAAGCCTCCAGCCCATATTCCGGCAGGGGCAGATGGTCCTGCCAGTGGACCTTCCAGTGGAAAAGACCTGAATCTGCAAAAGAAATATGGCGTGAGAGTTTAAGTTCAATCTCAACCTCTTTATCCTCAAAATACTCGCTGCTGTAATTGAGAACCGCCTTAAAATCCGCCTCTGTGGCCAGAGGAGAATTGTTCCCTTCATCACCGGTTTTTAGACCTGCGATTTCAATTGCCTCAAGTCCAAAGGCCTGTGAGAATTCCTCCAGAGTATCAGCAATATTTTCTCCGTCAGGTACTTCACCTTCTTCGGGATGATGCAGTGAGGTGAGCCGGGCAAAGTCCTCACCGCTCCAGGCCTTAAGATAATCTTCGGCTATCTCTTCAGGATGGGGAAAGATATAATCTGCTGCCAGGAAGACAAGACCAAGTGTCAGCAGGGATATTAAAATTATGATTGCTGTCAGACGCATAAAAATCCCTCCATATATCTAATTCTCTGTCAGAGCTGCAAATCCTTTTTAATGCTATTTTTACTGCTTACAATTGAAAGTAGTAATTTGTTTTGATAAAATATAGTCAATCAAGCAATCGGCCGGGAGGTATTTAAATGTCAGAAGAAAATCCAGAAAAAGAGCCAGAAAAAGCTTCCAGCAGGACTAAATCTGTCAGCATGGATTTTTCTCCCCGGGAGACCGAGCGTGCCTACACGACACTGAGAAAGTACGGCTGGATCGTCACCGTGCTGATAGGGGTGGGAGGTCAGTTTTTTCCTGTGCTGGGGCTGGCAGTTCCCTTTATAATGGCAGCTATGATCGGCTTTGCTCTTTTAAAAGGCCTTTATTTTTGCGGCAATATCTGTCCTCACGGCAGTTTTTTTGATGTGCCGCTTCGGAAGATAAGTCCTATCAAAAAGGTTCCCTATTTTTTCAAGACAAAAGGCTTTAAAGCGGCAGTTCTTCTGTTCTTTCTCTACAATTTCACCACCAGAATAGCAGGTGCCATAACGGCCGGAAACGCCCCGGTATATATAAGGGTCGGATCCGTATTTTCCAGTATCTATCTGGTCGTACTGGTGGTTGCCGTTGTGCTGGGGAGAACGATCAATTCCCGCACCTGGTGTCATTTCTGCCCCATGAGAACAATTCAGATAGGCTCATACCGCCTGGGCCGGAAGCTGGGCCTGACAGAGGGGCGGGATGAGATGGTTACCATTAATGATAAAGAAAAATGTATAGAGTGTGGAAACTGCAGTCAGGTCTGTCCGCTGGAACTCAGGCCCTATCCCACATTGAAATACAAAACACAGAACGATCAGCTGGAAAACGAACACTGTATGCGCTGCAGAATCTGCGTTGAAAACTGCCCTGTCGATGTACTGGAGATGGATACAGCAGATGTATAGGTCATTATGATATCTACGAGTTTTGAGCAGGAGGCAGGAGGGATAATATTGAAGAGACCCGACTGGCAGGAATATTTTATGGAGATGGCGGAGCTGGCAGCGAGCAGAGCCACCTGCCTGCGCCGGAGTGTGGGGGCTGTGCTGGTAAAGGACCGCCAGATACTGGCCACGGGATATAACGGGGCTCCCAAAGGTATCGAGCACTGTGATGATACAGGCTGTCTGCGCCAGAAGCTCGATGTTCCCAGCGGTGAGAGGCACGAGATCTGCCGGGGAGTTCACGCCGAACAGAATCTCATCGCTCAGGCCGGATACCATGGTGTTGAGACGCGGGGGTCGACGGTATACTGTACCGACCAGCCCTGTGTTATATGCTCCAAACTGCTGATAAATGCCGGCATAAGTAAAATATTTTATCGTCAGAGCTATGAAGATCCTTTCGGTGATGAGCTGCTGGAGAGGTCCGGTGTGGAGCTTACTCAGCTTAAATAAAATTCGCCGATATAAAATTATAAAGAATTACAGGGGAGGTATGGCAGGTGCTGCTGTGTCTCCCCTTTACGCATGTACAGACATTTGCAGGAAAGTGGATAGCCCTTCCGGAATTAATTATCAGGATCAAAATTAAGAAAATA
>CAYXAK010000129.1:0-3919 GCA_964462585.1 uncultured Halanaerobiaceae bacterium | reverse complement strand
ACATGTCTTTCCTTCTTCTCCTGGCTACCCACATCATATAAAACCAGATCCATCTCGTATTTTTCCAGCCCTTTTTGAACCCCTCTTAAGACTTCCACAAAGAAGTGTTCCGTAAAGGCCGGCACCAGAACTGCTGCAGAATTAGTCCGCTGGCGAGCCAGCCCCCGGGCCATGGCATCAGGCCGGTAATTTAGTTTATTCATGGCTTTTTGCACTTTCTCCCGTGTCTTCTGTTTTACCTTCTGGCTTTCATTGAGAACGCGGGATACTGTGCCAATCCCCACTCCAGCTTCTTCTGCCACATCGTATATATTGGCTTCTTTTTCCCCCATGTAATCCCTCACTTATGGCCTTATAATTTAAGC
Source organism: uncultured Halanaerobiaceae bacterium (assembly GCA_964462585.1). GTDB lineage: Bacteria > Bacillota > Halanaerobiia > Halanaerobiales > Halarsenatibacteraceae > Halarsenatibacter. Next base: position 3,554 of record CAYXAK010000129.1, on the reverse strand, counting down.
TCTTATTTAATTTTTTCTATAAGAAGAAAGTTTCCCCTGCAAAAAACCCCCTCATTTTAGATCAAGACGATATAACCGGGCTTCATAGGGGTGCAGATATTCTTTTTCTGATCTGATATTCTCCTTATCATAATTGCCCATTATCATCTCGCCGGAGGAGTTTTTGATTTCCGGGGGATAGTCGACTTCAATCTCCTGTGCTGAAAAATTGAGTGATATTAATATAGACCTGTCTTTCCAGCTTCTTATATAAGCATAGACCTGTTCATCATCCGGTAAAATCAATTTATAATCCCCATAGACGAGAGCCAGATTTTCTTTTCTTAATTTGATTAATTCCCGATAATAGTTAAAAATTGAATCAGAATCCTCCAGCTGATTTTCCACATTGACTGCTGGATAATTGGGATTGATCTTAAACCAGGGTTTTTTGTCACTGAAACCGGCATGCCTGCTCTCATTCCACTGCATTGGACTGCGGGCATTATCCCGGCTTCTATACCTGATAATATCCTTCATATCTTCAAACTCATCAATCCTGCCCTCTTCTTTTTGCTCTGCAAATTTATTCAGGGTTTCCACATCCTGGACCTCTTCAGGAGAGCTAAAAGGAAAATTGGTCATCCCGATCTCTTCTCCCTGGTAGAGATAGGGTGTCCCCCTGAGGGTTAAAAGCAGAGTGGCTAACATTTTGGCTGATTCCTTCCAGTATTGCCCGTCATCGCCAAATCGGGAAACAGCCCGGGGTTGGTCATGATTGTTTAAATAGACTGCCTGCCAGCCCCCTTCTTCCTGCAAACCTCTCTGCCATTTTGTAATAATCTGCTTTAAATCGCTTAACTGCCAGTCTTTGATTCCCTGCCATTGGCCTTCTTCAGGAACATCAACTTGAATATGTTCAAATGGATAAACCATGTCTATTTCTTCTCTTTCCTCAGCAGTGTATTTAATGCCCTCTTCCACCGTTACAAAAGGCATCTCTCCCACTGTCATGGCCTGATATGGAGATAGAACTCTTGTGTTCATCTCCTGCAGATAATCATGAATTTTAGGCCCGTCCACATAATGCTCAGAACCCACCGGTGTTGTCCGGTCTTCCCCGTCACCATCAGGAAAATCAGTATCTTTAGAGATAAGGTTGATAACATCCATCCGAAAACCATCGACCCCTTTTTCCAGCCACCAGGTCATTAACTCGTAGACTTCTTCCCGGACATCCTCATTTTCCCAGTTTAAATCGGGCTGGTGTTTATCAAAGAGATGTAAATAGTATTCTTCTCTTTCATCATCAAATTCCCAGGCAGAGCCGCCAAAATTTGACTCCCAGTTATTAGGAGGCCTGCCTTTCTCACCATCCAGCCAGATATAGTAATCGCCATGCTGACCATCTTCATACTTTCTTGATTCCAGAAACCAGTGATGCTGATCGGAGGTATGATTTACAACCAAATCCATGACCAGCTTTATATCCCGCCGGTGGAGCTCTTCCAGGAGCTTTTCCCAGTCATCCATTGTTCCGAAATCATCCATAATAGTTCTGTAATCGCTGATATCATACCCATTATCAATATTGGGGGATTTATAAACGGGAGCCAGCCAGACCACATCTATGCCCAGCCGGTCAAGATAGTCGACCTTTTCGATAATCCCGGGAATATCTCCGATGCCATCTCCGTTAGAATCGTTGAAACTGCGCGGGTATATCTCATAAACAACAGCTTCTTTCCACCAGTTTTTACGCATATTTATACTCCTTTTTTTGATATATTATGGCATATTTATAGCGTGGATTTCGGAACCTATCGCCAGGCTCAACAGATCAAAATATAACACCGGAGGAAAAACCCCCGGTGTTATATTTTGTATTCTATTCAATTTTGATCAAGCGGAAATAATGATATTGTAGATTTACCGGGGATCTCCGGGAGGAAAGCCTGTGATATCCATAATCCTTATTTCCATGTATTCTAAAGCTGTAAGAGCATCTTTCCTACCTGATAATACATCATGAGCTTCCTCATAAATGGCAGTTGACACCTCATCATAATTGGGAGCAGTTACAGTCGAAGGTCTTGGCACAGCATTTACAAAAACATCATAGAACTCTTCCCAGTAAGGATAGGCTTCCAGAATCTCTTCATCCTCATATAGCTCTAAAACAGTCGGTGCGTTTCCCGCTATTAAAGCCCTCTCTTTCTGCATTTCTTTGCCAGTCAGGAACATCGCCAGATCAGCGGCGTATTCAGGGTGCTCACTGTGTTCGCTTGCTGCAAACTGCCATCCGCCCAGTGTGGCCACACTTTCACCTTCAGGTCCAGAAGGCAATTCAGTAACGCCAAAATCTTCCGGATCAAATGCTTCGCTTTCCCGGGCAAGTGGATAGGCATAAGGCCAGTTTCTCATAAAAGCGGCGTTGCCATTCTGAAAAATACCCCGGGCATCCTCTTCCACATAACCGGTTACACCGGCAGGACTTATATCTCCGATCCAGCCTGCTGCTTTTTCCAGCATATGACGATTTTGATCATTTAAGACAGTCACCCTTTCATCATGGGAAACAAAGTTTCCGCCGCCATTGGAGGCAAACCACTCAAGTATATTGCAGGTTAAACCTTCATAGGCATTCCCCTGCCAGATATAGCCGTGAAAATCAGGATTGTGTTCTCTTTCACCTTCCTGAATAATTCTGGCCGCTTCTTCCAATTCAGCCCAGGTTTCAGGCACTTCAAGATCATATTTTTCCAGCAGATCCTCTCTATAATATAAAAGACCGGCATCCACAAACGAAGGCATGGCCACAAGTTCACCGTCAGCAGTAGTATTATTTTCGACTATGCCCTGGATATGATCATCAACATAATCCTCGGCTCCATATTCATAAAGATCCAGAAGGTGTTCTGCCATATCACCGGGCCACATTACATCAATTTGATATACGTCTATTTCGTCACTCTCTGCTTCAAAATATTGTAAGTAAAGGCTTCTCCGTTCATCGGTCTCATCAGGAGTTGCATAAATGGTTACTTCTACTTCCGGATTTCTTTCCTCATAAACCTCCGCTGCCCTTTCGGTCCATTCCATTTCATCACCTACAGCACCACCTGCAATTGTCAGCTCTACTTCCGGATCATCGGCTTCCACTGCATCACCAGGAACAGCCAGAATCAGCGAGAATGCCAGGAGAATGATAAAGAGCCTTTTCACATTATTACCTCCCTGTTTGTGATATGTTAATTAAATGTTCAACGAAAAATATTATACTGTAATTTATCCCTCCAGCTAAACGAAGCTGCTTATATAATAAGTGTTGATGGCCATCTTGCCGGGTCTCTACCGGATATCAAATTATTATGGAAGCGCTTCCAGGCAGGCCAAAAATTTTATTTTGGAAGTGCTTCCATATCTTCTGTTTTAATTATAAAAAAATTATTGAGATATGTCAAATAGCAACTTTTTCTGAAATAGAAATAAATTACCGCTGGATTGAAATCCCGACCCGAAATAAGCTCAGATGGATTATAATCATGATTAGCGGCCTGTCGGGAAGGAATGTA
>CAYXAK010000128.1:2730-4110 GCA_964462585.1 uncultured Halanaerobiaceae bacterium | reverse complement strand
CCCAATGATTTTGTGAGATATCAAAAGGAGTCGATCGTCGGCCATGCGATGATAAATGAAGTGATTGTGGAGATTGAACCGGCTTGATATTCTGACTCTCTCGATTCTCCCGGGCATCTCCGGGAGGATCGGGGGATCCTTGAATGCGGTATTATATGTTGAAGGTTATGTTCTAGTATAGTATCATGAAGACAGTTATTAAATTCGTCTCCTCATTGAAAGGGGAATTATAACTGTGAAAAAGAGAATTTCACTCTCTGAAGCCAAAGAACTGATGAAAAATAAGATATCCGCTTATTCTTCCGAAAAGAGGCATTTAGATCGGGCCGGCGGCAGGACGCTGGCTGAAGATATTGAGGCTCCAATGGACCAGCCCCCCTTTGACAGATCACCTCTGGATGGATTTGCCCTGCGGGCTGAAGATACCGGGAGAGCAGAAGAGAGGCCGGTCAATCTGGAAATTGTCGACCGGCTCTATGCCGGTGATGCACCGAAGGGAGAAGTTGGCCCTGGAGAAGCTGTCCGCATAATGACCGGTGCTCCCATTCCCCGGGGGGCTGATTGTGTTATAAGGCAGGAAGAGGTGAGCTGGGATGAAAAAGAGGTGGAGATCAAAAAAGAATTAAAACCCGGTCAGAATTACGCTCCGGCCGGTGAAGATATCGAAAAGGGAGAGCTTCTGTGCCGGGAAGGCACACTCCTGCGTTCCCCCCAGCTGGGTGTGCTGGCCAGTATGGGGATTGAGGAGCTTGAGGTCAGGCCCTTCCCCGTAGTTTCGGTTATAACCACCGGAAATGAGCTGCAGCCTGTGGGTGAGGAGCTCAAACCGGGCAAAATATATAACAGCAACAACTATATGATCTCTTCCCGGCTGGAAGAGACAGGTGCAGAGGTGAGAGAGAGCCTGACCGTGCCCGATGAAAAAGAGGCGATCAAGCAGGAGATTGCCAGGGTTTTGCCCGAAAGTGATTTTCTGGTCACCACCGGTGGAGTCTCCGTGGGGGAAAAGGATCTCATGATGGAGATAATAAGAGAGATGGGGGGAGAAATATATTTCTGGAAGCTTGATTTAAAGCCTGGCACCCCCATAGTCTGCGGTGAGATAGATGGCAAAGTTATCTTTGCCCTTTCCGGCAATCCGGCAGCGGCTCTGATCACATATGATCTGCTGGTGAGACATATCATAACCCATATAAATGGCCTGGAACACCTGGACCTGGAAGAAACAGAGGCGGTCTTTGCCGATAAATTTGGCCGGCCCAGCAGCACCAGGCGCATGTTGAGAAGCTGGCTGGTCGAGTCTGAGGCGGGTAATATTGTCAAATTAAGCCGGGGCAAGCAGAGGCCCGGAGTGCTCAAATCAACACTGGAATGCAACTG
>CAYXAK010000128.1:0-2630 GCA_964462585.1 uncultured Halanaerobiaceae bacterium | reverse complement strand
AGATTTGATAGTTTTTCCACATCCGTTTCAGCACAGAGCACATTTAAAATATGTCCTGGTCTATTTTTCTTCATATAGACCGGTATTATATATACATCCAGGGCCCCGGTTGAGAGGAGAAGATCCATCACATGTCCATAGAGTTCGGGATTCATATCGTCAATATTGGTGGATAACCTGGCCACATTCTTAACTTCTCCCCCTCCAGCTCCAGCCTGTCTCCGCGGGAATGTTTTTTTGGACCCGGCTGAGACAGTCTCGAACTCACCCAGTGTTACACGCAGTAAATTGGGTATATCCAGCCCTTTGCTGCCCGCTCCGTAGCCGGTGGAATTGATCTCCATTTCCGGCCTCTCCCCGAAATCATCGGCAAGAGAGGTGATTATGGCAGCACCGGTCGGCGTCACCAGTTCGGTATCCACTCCCTCGGAGAAGACGGGCACCCCCTCCAGCAGCTCGAGCACGGCCGGGGCGGGTACCGGCAGCCTGCCGTGGGCACAGTCGACAAAACCCGTGCCGGTATGCAGTGGAGACGAGATTATCCTCTCCACTCCCAGCATATCGAGACCAATCACCGCTCCGGCGATATCGACTATGGCATCCACGGCACCGACTTCGTGGAAGTGAACATCCTGCGGGGGAAGATCGTGCACATGGCCTTCCGCTTCGGCCAGGCGAGTGAATATCTCCAATATACTTTCCTTTATCGCCGCAGATAGCTCGCTCTCTGCCAGAAGCCTCTCGATATCTTCCAGATGTCTGGCCTCTTTTTCATGCCCGGGACCGGAAGCTTTATTATCGGAAATGTGATTATGGTGATCTCGCTGATGACCATGAGTTACATTCACCCGCACATGCCGGCCGGTGATGCCGCTGCGGTTTACACTTTCAATATCTATAGAATACTCGTCAGAGATCTGCAGTCCGTTCAGACGGCGCTGCCAGCTCTCTCTATCGAGTCCCAGATCGAAGAGAGCCCCCAGAACCATATTGCCGCTGATCCCCGCAAAACAGTCAAAATAGGCGTCCACATATATCTCCTCCCGGTTCGATTTCTGCTTTATTTTTCATTGATACTGCCCTGGCGGTAACCCTGGAGATCCAGTGTCACATAGGTGAATTCCATCTCACGGGCGGCAGCTGCAATTTCCGGACGCAGGTCCATGATTTTATTCATATTTTCAGGCAGCACTTCGATCCGCACGGTGTTATCATCGTGTATTCTGGCCCTGAGCTGCTCAAATTCTCCAGACTCAGCTATTATTTTCTCCATTTCCCTGACCTTATCGATCAAATCCTTATCTAGCTCGAGTTCATAATCCACCCTTGTGGCATAGCAGGTATCTGAAGGCTGGTCCCAGGTTGGCAGACCTGCCAGGCGGGATAGCTTTCTTATCTCCTTCTTTTTCAGGCCGGCTTCCTCCAGGGGGGCCCTGATATCAAGCTCTTCCAGCACATCATAACCCGGGCGGTGAGCTCCCTCCAGGTCATCAGCATTTGTGCCGTCGAGCACACTGCCTATATCGTTTTCTGCGGCTATCTCCAGCAATTTACCGTAGAGAATATGCTTGCAGTGATAGCATCTGTCGGGTTCATTGCTGGCGAAATCATCATTTTCAAGCTCTGCGGTCTCGATAACCCTGTGTTCTACATCCATTTTCTCTGTCAGTCTGCGGCTGGCCTGCAGCTTCTCCCGGGATCTAATGGGGGAATCGGCCGTGACTGCCAGCACATTATCTCTGCCCTTAACTTTTAAGGCCGACTGCAGAAGAAAAGTGCTGTCAACTCCGGCCGAAAAGGCGAGCAGAACATTTTCGAAACCTGCCAGGATCTCCTCCAATCTCTGGTATTTATGCCGGAGGTCTGCATCTTCTATGTCAGAAACCTCTATGCTAGCTGTCCTGACCAAAGTTCTCACCCCGTCCCGCCTCGTATTCATGCAGAGGCTCCATCTTGTTGATCGAACTGGCCAGATAGGCGGCGCCAAAACCGTTATCTATATTGACCACACCTATACCCGAGGCACAGCTGTTGAGCATCGTCAGCAGTGGAGCTATACCCTCGAGATTGCTGCCATAGCCGGCGCTGGTGGGGACGGCTATGACCGGACAGTTAACGAGACCTGCCACAACGCTGGGCAGTGCGCCTTCCATACCGGCGGCAACTATTATAACCCGGGCCTGATAGAGTTTGTCTGCGTTTTCGAGCAGGCGATGTACTCCGGCCACACCGGCGTCTGTGAGCTTTTCCACGGCATTGCCAATTATTTCTGCCGTCTCTGCCGCTTCTTCCACAACGGGTTCATCGGCGGTGCCCCCGCTTACAACCAGGATGCCTCCTCGACGGGGCCGGGGATTATTTTCTCTAATTATCACCCGTCCTCTTTCATTATAGCGGACATCGTCCAGGGTTTCGCTGACTGCATCAAACACCCCGGGTTTGGCCCTGGTGGCCAGAATATTATCGCTTTTTTCTGCCATCCTCTCCATGATTTCGGCTACCTGTTCCGGTGTTTTGCCCTGGCAGAGAATCACCTCAGGAAAACCCCGGCGCCGGGCCCTGTCATGGTCAACTTTGGCAAACCCCAGGTCTTCATACCCCGGGTCCTGCAGGTTCTCCAGTGCTTCCTC
>CAYXAK010000127.1:0-4132 GCA_964462585.1 uncultured Halanaerobiaceae bacterium | reverse complement strand
CACTGGGTCTGGTCCTGAGCAGGCCCGCTGACAGGGCCATGGCCAATCCCTTTTTTCCCGATATCATCAGGGGCATTGCCTCCGAGACACAGGCCCAGCAGTTTCAGCTGGTTCTCACCGCCGCCGAGGATTATGACAGCGAGAGAAATGAGGCATTGAGGCTGCTGCAGAACGGCAGCATTGCCGGGCTGATAGTAATGGCGGCCAGAGTTGATGATGACCTCATCCGCAGGCTGGCGGAGAGGGAGTATCCCTTTGTGCTGGTGGGGCGCAGTCTCGATAATGACAGCATATCCCGTGTCGATAACGACAATATCAGAGCTGCCCGCAGGATGACCGAGCTCTTCATAGATCGGGGCTATGAGAGTATAGCTCTCCTGACAGGTCCTGAGAATTATGTTGTCAGCCGGGACAGACAGCGGGGCTACCGCCAGGCTCTGGAGGAGGCGGGGATAAAGTATGTGAAAGAGCTTGTATATCGCGCTGACTTCACCTATGACTCCGGCCGCAGGGCAGCCGATAGAATGCTGGCCGAGGCCGGCGAGGATATAGATGGTGTGTTTGCGGTCGATGATATTCTGGCCATGGCTGTGATGCGCTCAGCCCGGGATAGAGGACTCAATATCCCGGCCGATATCGGTGTGGCCGGTTTTAACGATGCCCCCCTGGCCTCGCTCATAGAACCTGCCCTGACCACTGTGGAAATCCCGATAGTCGATATGGGCAGAAAGGCGGCAGAGCTGCTGCTGGAGACCATAGAAGAGGGGGGAGAGGCGGGAGATGAACACATCCTCCCGGCAGAGATCAAGATCAGGGATTCGCTGTAAGTATCTGCTGTAAGAGCTTATGAGGGGAGGCAGTATTATCTCCCCCAAAAATAAAAACTGGAGGGAAAGTAAATGAAGAGATTCGCTATTCTGACACTCGCAGTTGCTGTGGCCTTCGGCCTTCTGGCTGGCACTGCTGCTGCTTCTGAACCTGGAGAGCTTCTGATCTGGGCTGATGCCGACAGGATTGAAGTTCTGCAGGAGTTCCGTGATGAGTTTGAAGAAGACCTGGGAGTACCCATCAATTTCCACGAGAAAGACTTCGAATCTATCAACGACGATATGGGAGTGGAGGCTCCTGCCGGAGAAGGTCCCGATATCTTCATAGGTGCCCATGACTGGCTGGGTGAGCTGGTGGCAGACGGTCTGGTGGAGCCCATCGAGATGGACCAGGAACTGATCGATCAATTTGAAGAGGTGGGCATGAATGCCTTTACCTTCGAAGATGATATATATGGTCTTCCCTATGCCATGGAATCAGTTGCCCTGATCTACAACAGGGATCTGGTTCCGGAAGCTCCGGAGACCTTTGATGAGTTTGCCGAAGTTGTCAGGGATATTTCCGCTGAAGATGACAAATACGGCTTTGCCCTGCCACAGCCCGACCCCTATCACACCTATCCCTTTATGACAGCCCTGGGCGGTTATGTCTTCGGCTATGATGAAGTTGAAGGCTGGAACCCCTATGATATAGGGCTCAACAATGAAGGTGCTGTAGAGGGACTTTCCCGCCTCAATGAGCTCTATGCCGATGGGTCAGTCCCCTATGTGGACTTCGATACCATGGAAGGACTCTTCGTATCCGGTGATCTGGGCATGATGGTTACCGGCCCCTGGGTCTTTCCCGCGCTGGATGATGCCGGTATCGATTACGGTGTGGCGCAGATCCCCCATATGAACGATAATCCCCCTCAGCCCTTTGTCGGTGTACAGGGAATTATGATCAGCTCCTTTACCGAAAATCCCATTCTCGCTCAGACTCTGGTAACAGAGCTCATGGCCGATGAAGATATCATGTATCGCTTCTATGAGCTGGAGCCCCGTCCTCCCGTTCATAAAGCAGCAGCCGAACAGGCAGCCGATGATCCTCACACAGCGGGTATTCTGGAGAGCGCTGCTGATGGCACACCGATGCCCGCCATACCTGAAATGTCAGCTGTCTGGGGAGCCTGGGAGGATGCCCTGGATCTCATTCTCACCCAGGAGCAGGATGTTGGTCCCGCTCTCGATGATGCTGTTGAACTGATCGAAGAGGAAGTTCAGAACTAAATTTGAGCCAGAATTATACTGCCCCCTCTTTACTCTCTTAGTTCGATCTGAGGGGGCAGTTTTTAAATGATTCAATGAGGAGGTTTATCTTTGTTTTCCTGGAATAAGGCTTTTATATTTAAACTAATATTTCTCGGCCTTTTTAATGCCTTTGCCGTCTGGGCGGCCATAATTTTATTTGTCCAGCGCAATTACCCCTTTCTGGGAGTGCTCGTGCTGGGTGTTATCATAATAAACTATGTCTATCTCAGCAAAAAGAACTATCATCTCAAATATATAGTGCCCGGCACGATATTCATGGTGCTGCTGATTATAGTTCCCATCTTCTATACAGTCTATGTCTCCTTTACCAACTACGGCACGGGCAACATGCTCGACAAAGAGCAGGCTATAAATCAGATCACGGGCCGCCATCACCGCCCGGAGGATCCGCGGGAATTTTACTTCTCCGCTTTCAAAGATGAGGATACAGATGAGATATTCGTGCTCTTCGAGGATAGAGAAGATGGATCACTTTTCCTGGGTGAGAATGATCAGGCGGTACCGGTCGATCCCGATGACCCCAGACTTGAGGATACCACAGGTGATGGTGAGATAGACACCTTCGCTGACCTGGAGAAGATGGACAGGTCTGAGGTCATACAGAACGTATCCCGCCTGGAGCGCAAGGAATTCCAGTACGATGACAGCCTGATGCGCATGAGGGATCTCAACAGGTTTGCCCTCTACCGGCGCAGCTTCGAGTATCATGAAGATGAGGATAAGATCGTGGATCTCAGAACAGGTGAGGAATACTTCCCGGAAGAGGGGCATTTTGTCAATGCAGAGGGAGAGAGGCTTGATCCCGGTTTTCAGATCACAATAGGTTTTGATAATTACCACCGTCTGATCACCGATCCCAGAATAACCCGGCCTTTTATCCGGGTCTTTATCTGGACATTTCAGTGGGCCTTTTTGAGTGTGGCCACCACATTTGCCCTGGGGCTTTTTGTGGCCATACTCTTAAATGATAAGACCATGCGCTTCCGCAGGCTCTACCGGGTGCTTTTGATACTGCCCTATGCGGTTCCGGCCTTTATATCGGTGCTCATCTGGCGGGGAATGTTCAACCCCTCTGTCGGCGTTGTCAACAGGATAATAGAGTATATGGGGCTTTCCGGGCTGCCCTGGCTGCAGAATATATTCTGGGCCCGGGTGGCGCTGGTCGTCATCAACCTCTGGCTCGGCTTTCCCTATATGATGCTTTTGGGACTGGGAGCACTGCAGAGTATCCCCGGCAACCTCTATGAGGCAGCGGCCATCGATGGGGCCTCGCGCTGGCAGAGATTCAGGCATATAACACTGCCCATGGTGCTGGTGGCTCTGGCTCCACTGCTGATAGCTTCCTTTGCCTTCAACTTCAACAATTTCAATGTCATATATCTTTTCAATGAGGGCAGACCGGCCATCGCCGGGGCTCAGACGCCGGCAGGAGGAACTGATATTCTGATATCCTACACCTACAGGCTCTCCTTTGAAGCCGGCCGGGGCTCTGATTTCGGCATGGCCAGTGCTGTGGCGGTGCTGGTATTTATGATCACAGCCGTGCTGACCTGGATAAACTTCAAGTATACCGGTGCCCTGGAGGAAGTGAAAGAAAATGAATAACTATACACCGACCTGGATGCGCATTCTCAAACATGTGATAATCTGGATGATAATAATCTTTGCCCTCTTTCCCATTGTCTGGTCACTGTCAGCTTCATTCAACCCCTCCAATACACTGGTGGGGCAGCCTCTGATCCCGGAAGATGTAACACTTGAACATTACCGCGAGCTCTTCACAAGCGATATACATCCCTTTACCAGCTGGATGATCAACAGCGTTGTTATTTCGCTTTTGACGGCCTTTTTCTCTGTGAGCCTGACGACACTGGCAGCCTATCCCTTTTCGCGCTTTAAGTTCCGCTTTCGCCGCAATGGGCTCTTTACCTTTCTGCTGGTGCAGCTGTTTCCGCAGATGCTGATGATGGTCGCCATATTCATCATCTTTCTGC
>CAYXAK010000126.1:0-4275 GCA_964462585.1 uncultured Halanaerobiaceae bacterium | reverse complement strand
TTTCTGCTGGGCTTTCTGCTCAAATACAACTATCTTCTGATCAGAATTTTCACCGTGCCCTCCTTCACGGGGCTGATCATGCGCAATATAGCCTTTCTGGTCCTGATTGGATATTTTCTGCTGCCCCTGGCCCGGGCCCGCGGAGGCAGGAAGATTCTGCTGCGCTCGATGGCGGTATTGACCGCGGTCTTCGTTGCCAACCTGTGGTATAACCGCTATTTCGGCAACTATCTCAGCTTTTTCGATATCATCGGCAGTGAGGATGTGGGCAATCCCATGATCATATTCCGCCATCTCATCAGCATCTTCGATGTCATCTTCTTTGTCGATATCGTTATCATGACGGTCCTGCGCAAAGACAGACCCCAGGAACAGAAAAAAGATAAGAAAGATGATAAAATATCGCAGCCCCGGGATAAAACCGCGGACATTAAGCTGCGCGATCTCATACCCGGCACACTCATGACCCAGATAGTGATCATAGCCCTGGCCGTCACGCTACTCTTCAGCCAGATGCTGATGACCAACCAGCAGCTGGGCGGACGCTCACCCCATGAGCTCTACCTGGACAGCACACCGGCCTTTGTCAATGTCTACGGGCTCACCTCGCTCTATCTTTACGAGGTCTACGATTTCTTCTATACGCGCACAGAGCCCCCTGCTTCACCCTCACCGGAGGGGCTGCCGACCGAGCTGCTGCAGAATGAGCTCGACGGCCGGGCAGAGGTGCCCGAAGATACCAATATAATCGTAATTCAGGTGGAATCACTGGATGAGAAGCTGATGGATTATGAGCATCGCGGCCATGAGGTCGTTCCCTTTCTCAATTCCTTCAAGGATGAGAGCATATACGCCGAAAATTTCTACGCCATGCATGTCAACGGCAGTTTCGATGCCGATTTTTCCCTGCTGACCTCGCTCTATCCGCTCAACCGCACCTACGCCTTCCGCGATAATGATATGAGCCAGTTCGCCTCAATTGTGGATGTGCTAAACACCAGGGGTTATGAGACCATGGCTTTTCACGGCAACGATAAATCTTTCTTCCACCGGGATAAGGCCTATCCCGAGCTGGGCTTCGACAGATTCTACGGGAGGGAGGATTATTCCAGTGAGAAGAAGGTGATGGACGAGGAGGATTTCTATCTGGGTATCAATGACTATGATTTCTTCCTGCAGTCGCTGGATTATCTGGAGGAGGCCGAGGAACCCTTTTTCGGCTACTTTATAACTGTAACCAGCCACACGCCCTTTGACTCCTATCCTTCCAATCACTATCGCGAGGAATTTGCGGATATAGAGACCCAGATACTGCACGACTTCTTCCAGTCGATATCCTTTGCCGACAGGGCGATAGAACGCTTTTATCAGGAGCTGGAGGCCAGGGGACTCGATGAGAACACGCTCTTCATGATCTATTCCGATCACGATGCCAGCATTGACACCGAGCAGTACAGCTCCAGCGTGCAGTTCGAGCTGGACCGGGAGGTAAAACAGCCCGAACACATCCCGCTCATGATCAGACATCCCGATCTGGCACCGGGAAGACTGGAGAAGACGGGCACCATAACCGATCTGGCCCCAACTCTGCTCGATCTGCTGGGCGCGGAGGAAAAGCCCCGGGAATTCCTGGGCACCTCGCTCTTCCAGGGGGAGGAGAGTCCGGTCTTTTTCCTGCACGAGGTGCCGCAGATCCTCTACCGGGATCACCTGTTTCTGCGCTATCCCGAGAAACTGGAGCATATCGGCAGCCGCAGGGATGCCCGCTTTGAGGATATCCAGGACTATCACATCGATACAGACAGGGTCGATGCCATCATTGATTATATGAGGCAGATCATGCCGGCCAGACTGCGTGAACATGCGCAATAGTGAGGCAGAGAGGAGGAAGAAAAATGTTTAAAAGCAGCCTGACCATACTGCACATCTCCGGCATTCCCATCAAGCTCCACATAAGTTTTCTGCTGATACTCCCCTTTCTGGCGGTGGCCATAGGCAACAACATCCAGCAGATAGCCGTGCTGGCCGGGATCGAGCCCATCCAGGTCGGGGCCAATCCCTATCTGCTGGGATTTATACTGGCGGTGCTGCTCTTTGTCAGTGTGGCCATGCACGAGCTCTCCCACTCGCTGGTGGCCCGCCGCCGGGGCATGAAGATCAAGGATATCACTCTTATGCTGCTGGGCGGTGTGGCCCAGATAGAGGACGAATCACGCCGGCCCGAGGACGAGACACTTATGGCCCTGGCCGGTCCCCTGCTCAGCCTGGCCCTGGGCGTTCTCCTGCTCTTTATCATCAGGCCCCTTACTGGATTTCTGGCCGCAGATTACCGCCTGGTCATCTACTATCTGGGCTTTATGAATATCTTTCTGGCAGTATTCAATCTGCTGCCGGCCTTTCCCTCCGATGGAGGCCGGATTCTGCGCTCGCTTCTGGCCCGGAGGACATCATATCTCAAGGCCACCAGGATCGCCGCGGCCATAGGCAAGGGCTTTGCTTTTGTGCTGGGAATATTCGGCCTGCTCTCGGCCCAGATCATACTCATACTCATAGCCTTCTTCATCTATATCGGGGCCAGCCAGGAGTACAAATTCAACCTCATCCGCGACACTTTCTCCGAATTTCTGGTGGGTGATCTCATGACAGAGAATGTGAGCACGGTCAACGAGAATATCACCATCAGGCAGCTGCTGGATAAGATGCTGCTGGAGAAGCACTCCGGCTACCCGGTGGTCAATGACCGGGGCGAGCTGACCGGCTGTGTGACACTGGATGATATCGATGAGATACCCGATGAGGATGAGAAGCTGAAAAATGTGGGAGAGGTGATGAGCTGTGAGCTGATAACAGCCAGCCCGGACGAGCCCCTTTTCGAGGCCTTCAAGAGGCTCTCCCAGGCCGATATCGGCCGTCTCATGGTCATCGATGAAACCGGTGAGCTGGTCGGTATTCTCACCCGTTCCGATATCATGAAAGCCTATCAGCTCAAGAGCATCAGGGACAAACAGGGCAGGGGAGGAAGCGATGAGGACCTGCCCCTTTAATCCGTCTCAGATTCAAATTACACTCAAATTTTAATTTAAGATGCTGACTTTTTGTGCGCTGAATCTTTTATATTCTGACCTTATATGCTGACATTGTAATGGCGCATCTCTTCCGCCAGATCGGTTCCCTCGTCATAATGAATTCCGACCAGGCCGGCCTCTTCGGCGGCCTCTATGTTCTCCTCATTATCGTCGATAAAGAGCGTGTGTTCGGGATTTAAACTGAACTTATCCAGCAGGACCTGATATATCTCATCTTCGGGCTTGATATAGGCCACATCACCGGAGATAACCTCTCCCCGGAAGTGCTGGAAGAAGTCAAATTTCTCCCTGACATCCTTAAAACCCTGCTGGGGATAGTTGGAGAGTATATAGAGGGGATAGCCGGCATCATCCAGCTCCGACACCAGCCGGGTATTCTCCTCTATCGGCTCCATCATATTTGACCAGCTGCCAAGAGCCCTCCTGATGATATCGGCATCATTTGGGTATTTCTGACAGAGGCTGTCGATCACCTCCCGGCGCTCGAAAAGACCTCTGTCCAGTAACTCCCATTCAGATGAGAGAAAAGTCTTCTGGGCCATCTCCTCCGCCTTTTCGGCTGTATCGACAAACCTCTGCCAGTATTTAATCGGCGCGAACTCCAGCAGAACTCCTCCCACATCAAAAACAATATTCTTTATCAGAATTCCATCTTCATTGGGTTTCATCTTTTCCACCTCCGTCTTTTTCCATTCTCAGTTCTTCCAGATCAAGTTTGAGCTCTCTCTGTATAACAAAGGCCAGAAGAATTCGCAGTACAATTATCGCTGCCACAATGTACAGGTCTCCAAGCTCCCTGACAAATACAGTGGCGAGTATCTCTGCAGCCAGATAGAACTCCAGTGCCAGTGATATAGCCCGGGCAAAGCGCATCCTTATCTCTGTTGAAGACTCTGTGAATTTTAGTTTGAGATAGTGAGAAAAAATACGCACAGCTGCCATCACCAGCACCACAGCACCCATGAACTGCAGGGCCATAATGGATAAGCGCGAGATCAGCAGCAGATTCCCCTCAAGTAAATCAATCATTGTTCAGCTCTCCCTCATATTCGGCACCGGCCTCGCCCAGCATCTCAGTCAGCAGCCGCCGGTGGCATTTTTCCGGGCTGCGGCAGTAACAGGCAAACTGCATTAACCATGATGCTGACGGTATTCCTCCAGCAAATCTTCAGGGGTCTTCTCCTCCAGC
>CAYXAK010000125.1:0-4282 GCA_964462585.1 uncultured Halanaerobiaceae bacterium | reverse complement strand
TGCTCTTCTTCCATATTTGTAATTATTCCCAGCCAGGGATTATAATTTATCAGTGAACCGTCACTCTCATCTGCCTCTATGAGAAAATAATCTCCCCGGCCCTGAAGGTGGTTGCCGCTGATCCCGTTCAGCTCACCTCCTATCATCACTGAGGGATCTCTTTCAGCCTGCAGAAATATCTCCGTGAGCATGGCGGTTGTTGTGGTTTTGCCGTGTGTGCCCGTGACAGCTATCAGACTGTTATCCGCTGTTAATTTTGCCAGGAATTCAGCCCTGCTGATAACTTTCTTGTTCATTTTTCTGGCTTTCTGCAGCTCGATATTATCCTCCGGGATGGCTGAGGAGACAACTACAAGATCCTGATCTTTTATGTTTTCCGGTGAATGCCCACATTTTACAGCTCCTCCCAGTTCACGAATCCATTCAAGGCGCTCACCTGCCTTTATATCGGATCCGGTAACCTCACCCCCTGATTTTAAATGCATGGCGGCCAGGGCACTCATGGAGATACCCCCAACACCTATAAAATGGACCTTTTTATCCTGCAGTGAATCAATTTCGGATATCGCCATAGCTTTCTTCTCCTTCGGCTAAATTTTGCAGCAGCCGAACAATATTTTCTGCTGCCCGGGGAAATCCAAGCTCTCCGCTGTGCAGTGACATCTGCTGCAGCAGTTTCTCATTGTGGTAAAGATAGCTTATTTCATCCTCGATACTCCCGGGGCTGAGGCTGGACTCCTCCAGAAGAGAAGCAGCCCCACACTCGGACAGAACCCTGGCATTTTGCAGCTGATGGTCGGCAGCTGCATGAGGATAGGGAATTAATATTGCCGGAAGTGAAGAGGCGGTTATCTCAGCCAGAGTAGTTGCCCCTGCCCTGCCCACAAATAGATCAGCTGCAGCCAGAGGATATTCCATCTCATCACAGAATGAAATAAATTCAATCTTCCTTCGAGCTGAAGATGATAGATTTTTACCGGCTTTCTCTATCATATACTCATAATTATTTTTGCCCGTGATATGAATTGCATAAAAATCATCTAGTGATGTTAACTTTTCATAAGCGGAGATCAAAGCTTTGTTAATTACCGCTGCCCCCTGACTTCCCCCCATAACAAGAACAGCGAAGTTTGACTGAGGAATGTTCAATTTGTCCCGGGCTTCATGCCTGTCGACCTCAGTTATCGATTGTCGGATTGGATTACCGGTATGCTCTATTCTTTTTCGAAATTTATCTTTGAAATATTTTTTGCTCTCACTGTAGCTGATGGCAATTAAATCTGAATGGCGGGCCAGAAGTCTGTTGGCCAGCCCGGGATAAGAGTTCTGCTCATGAATGGCAGCAGGATAGCCCAGAAGACTCGCTGTTAAAACCACAGCTCCGGAAGCATAACCACCGGTGCCCAGTACCACATGTGGTTCAAATTTTTTTATGATTTTTCTGGCCCTCCACATACCGGTCAGATTCACACCCAGAGATTTAAGCAGTCTGATCGAAAGCCTTCTGGGCAGCGGAGCAGCTGGAATTGATCTAATTCTGTATTCTTCAGAATCTATCAGATCTCTGCCGACCTCCTCAAAATTGCCGGCAATGAGAACATCTCCTCCCTTTTGTTTCCACAGTTCAGCCACAGACAGTGCAGGAGATATGTGGCCGCCTGTGCCCCCACATGTTAACAATAGTTTCATTATTTATCCTCTCTTTTTATCCCGTGTCTTGAAATATTCAGGAGAATTCCGGCCGCAGTCATCATCATCAGAAGCGAACTCCCCCCATAGCTGATAAAGGGAAGTGTTATTCCTGTAACAGGCATAATATTTGTCACCGCGGCTATATTTATAAAGGCCTGTATGACTATTATTATTATCAGACCGGAAGCGAGCAGGCTGCCAAAAACATCGGGGGCATCGAGCGAAATTCTTATACCCCTGTAGGCCAGATATCCGAAAAGCATAATAACAGCAGCGGCCCCCAGAAGCCCCATCTCCTCTCCTATTATGGCAAAGATAAAATCCGTGCCGGGTTCTGGCAGGTACAGAAATTTCTGTCTGCTGTTACCCGGCCCCACTCCCAGCAGCCCCCCTGTTCCCAGGGCCATAAGTGATTGAATTATGTGATAGCCCGAACCTTTGGGGTCCCGCCAGGGATCAAAAAATGTCAGCACCCTGTTCATCCTGTAAGTGGCACTTGTTATATAATAAAACATAAATAGAACAACCGGCATTCCGACCACACCGAGATGAAATATTCTTATTCCTCCCACAATGAGCATTAAAATGGCCGCAGCAAATATGGTGAAAGCCGTGCCGAAATCGGGTTGGAGGGCTATGAGCAGGAACATGCTGCTCACCACTATCATGGGGGGGATTACTCCCCGGACTAGAGTCTTTATTCGATCATCCTTTCTGGAAATAAATGAACTCACATAGATAGCCACAGCCAGTTTGGCAAATTCTGAAGTCTGAAAGTTGAAAAATCCCAGATCCAGCCAGCGGCGGGAGCCGCCCGCGGTCTGTCCCACTCCCGGTATTAAAACAATTATGAGCAGAAAAAGTGCAATAAGAACAATTTTACGAGAGTGTTTTAGATAATTATGATAATCAATCCTGGAGAAAAACAGCATGCAGAGCAAACCTATGCCGGCAAAGCTGAGCTGTCTGCGAAAGAAAAAATAGGCATCATTGTAATCCTGGATCGCCCTTATGGAGCTGGCACTCAATATCATCAGGAGACCTATGCTCACCAAAATGAGCACTGTGACCAGAAGTCCTCTGTCGACGGTGGATTTTTTTTGTTCCGTCTCCTGGGAAGGGGATGCTTTCATAAAGATCACACCGCCTCACATATTCTGTGGTAATGGTTAAATCTCCACTCCTAAAAATTTACCGGCATATTTCTGGAATATACTTCCTCTTTCTTTGTAGCTTTTATACATGTCCCAGCTGGGTGCACCGGGGGATAGAATAATAATACCTTCCCCCCCGGTCATCTCCAGGGACTCTTTTACCGCCTGTTTCATATCATTGACTTTAGAGCAGTTCTGAAAACCATAATCCTCAAGTTTGCTCTCAAGCTTATCAGCTATCTCGCCCAGCAGAACGGCACCCGAAACCCGGGAGCTGATCTCTGCGGCCAGCGAATTGAGGTTTACTCCCCTGTCCTGCCCCCCTGCAATAATAACCTTATGCAAATCTTGAGGAAGGGAGCTCAGGGCAGAGCAGGCTGCATGAGGGTTGGTAGCCTTGGAATCATCTATGATTAAAATATTATCATCCCTGTATACTTCCTGCATCCTGTGGGGGGGAGGGGAAAAATCGCAAATGACCTCTCTTATAACTTTACTGTCCACCTCCATCTCCCGGGCGATCGCGGCTGCAAAAGCTATATTTTTCAGGTTGTGACCGCCTATCATCTTGGCCGAAGATCCTTCAACCAGCTTTTTCTTATCACTATTAGCTTCTCCGGATCTGGCAAAAATATCCCCATCGACCAGTATATCGGACTTATCAGCGGATGTGCCTATCTTTACGATCTGTGCCTGAGATGTTTCGGCCATCTCTATGGTCTTCTCGCTGTCAATATCTATCAGTGCCATATCATCTTCAGATTGATTTGTGAAAATATTCTGCTTGGCCCTGCGATAGTTCTGCAGGTTTTTATGCCAGTCAAGGTGGTCAGGGGCAAAATTCAGCAGTGCGGCAATTTCGGGGCGAAAATTTTTTATCGCTGCCAGCTGAAATGAGCTCACTTCCACCACCATGATGGCATCAGCAGAGGATTCTGCCATAGCTTCCAGCAGGGGTTTTCCTATATTACCGGCGGTGACGACCTCCCGGGACTCAAGACCTCTATTCAGCATCTGGCCCGCAAGAGAAACTGTTGTGGTTTTGCCGTTTGTGCCGGTAATGGCTATCAGATATCTATCAAAGAAATTATAAGCCAGTTCAATTTCACTCAAAATCGATATCCCCTGTCTCTCCGCCTGACGAAAAATCTCTCTGTGCAGTGAGACGCCGGGGCTTGTAATTATCACCTCTGCCTGGAGCAGGTCTTTTTTCTTTTCAATCCAGCTGATCTTACCTTCATCCATATTATATGATCGGAGGGTATCTTCCAGCTCGGATAAATCCCTGTCATCATATAAATACAGTCTACAGCCGAGGCTGGAGAGGAACTCCGCCACGCTTCTACCCGTTTTACCTCCTGCACCATAGAGAGCTATATCTTTATTCTTTATGCTCAATCTATCAACATCTATTTTCATGGTTAAAACCTCTCTTA
>CAYXAK010000124.1:0-4303 GCA_964462585.1 uncultured Halanaerobiaceae bacterium | reverse complement strand
TTTAAGGCCTAAAATAACGTGGGATATTTTGTTATAATAAAGTCAGAAAGGAGGAATTATCATGAGTGATAAACTGAAAATCACCTCTTCCTTCAGTGATGGAGGAGATATTCCGAAGATGTACACAGATGATGGAGAGGATATTTCACCGCCTCTGGAGCTAGAGAATATCGACAGCAGAGCGGAGAGCATAGCCATAATAGTTGACGATCCCGATGCTCCTGGAGCCACCTTTACCCACTGGCTTATCTGGGATATACCCGGCGAAATCGAGGAGATACCCGAGGGAATTCCCGCACTGAGGACAGTGGAAGCTTTAGATGGGGCCTGTCAGGGCAAAAATGATTTTGGCAGCCTGGGGTACAGAGGACCTGCTCCTCCGAAGGGCACCCACACCTATAGATTTAAAGTTTTTACACTCGATAAAGAGCTGGGTTTAATGCCCGGCACCGGAAAAGATACGCTGCTGGAAGAGATGCGGGGACATATTCTTCAGGAGGGTCTGATCAAAGGCAGATACAGCCGGCATTAAAAACAGCGTTAAAGCGTTAAATTAAACTGTTAAAGGTCTTTTCTGTTCTTGAAGGCCTGGACATCCTCTATGACCTGGTCTACGTCATCGGCCTGCAGGACAACGACATCATCCTCTCCTCCCATCTCCAGTGCGGCCAGGGTAGCCTCTTTTTCTTCCAGAATAACTGTAATCATATCCTCATTGAAGCCCCCCTCTAAGAGCCCCTGACGGACCAGCTCCGCTGTTTCGCCGATTTCTCTTTCCCGGGGATCGGGATCACAGATAATTATATGATCGTAGTGTCTGGCCAGGGCGGCGCCGTATTCGATTATATCCTCATCTCTGCGGTTGCCGGTGCCCGAGGCCATGCGGATCTTCCGGCCCGGGGCCAGGCTGTTAATGAAGTCACCGGTGGCCTCTACGGCACCTATATTGTGACCGTAATCTATGACAGCTTTGAACTCGCCGATCTCGATGATATTCATCCGGCCCGGTGACTGGCCCAGCGAGGCGCTGAAGCTTACCAGCCCGGCCCTGATCTGCTTTTCATTAAAGCCCAGAGCTGAAGCTGCCGCCACCGCCGCCAGAACATTTTTGATATTGAAGATTGCCCTGCCGGCAAAAGTGATCGGTATCTCATCGGCGCCGGCCACCGTTGACTCCCAGCCCTCGCCAATTATGACGATGCTGCCCTCCCTGTAGATAACATTCATATTTCCCCTCGCCAGATTTTCCTCCAGTGCGGGGTTGTCCGGATCGATGGAGAATAGAATCGGTCTGCCTCCGGCATTTTCCAGACAGGAGAGCACCCGGGGATCATCGGCATTTAAAACCGCGTGGCCCTCATCCTTTACCGCCTCGATAACGGTGGATTTAAGCCGGGTCAGATCATCCAGTGTGTCTATGCCTCCCTCGCCCAGGTGGTCGGAGCTGATATTGAGAAGCACCCCCACATCGCTGCGGGTATAACCAAGCCCCCGGCGCAGTATGCCGCCCCTGGCCACCTCCAGCACGGCGTGGTCTATGGTGGCATCTGTCAGAACATTTCTGGCACCGGCCGGTCCGCTGTAATCCCCCTCCAGAACGGGAACATTATTGATGACCACGGAATCGGTAGAGGTCATGCCCACGATATTACCGCTAAGCCCCAGGATGTGGGAGATCAATCTGACCGTGGTGGTCTTGCCGTTTGTGCCTGTCACAGCGACCAGGGGTACGGTCTTCGCGGTTCCAGGTGGAAAGAGCATATCGACCACAGGGGCGGCAACATTGATTGGCTTTCCCTGCGAGGGGTTGAGGTGCATTCTAAAGCCCGGGGCGGCATTGACTTCGACCACACCGCCGATATTTTTCTGCAGGGGCTCCTGCAGTGTGGGGGCCACGATATCGA
Organism: uncultured Halanaerobiaceae bacterium; assembly: GCA_964462585.1. Taxonomy (GTDB): domain Bacteria; phylum Bacillota; class Halanaerobiia; order Halanaerobiales; family Halarsenatibacteraceae; genus Halarsenatibacter. The sequence continues at coordinate 2,399 of CAYXAK010000124.1, read as the reverse complement.
TGCCGATCACATCCAGGCCCACAATCCTGGCTATCCTCTCGGCCATGAGTTTAACCAGAGGATGAACATTTTCCGTAACATTGAGGGCGGTGCCTCCCGTGCTGAGATTGGCCGTGGATTTCACATAGAGCTTTTCACCGGCCGGCAGCACGGACTGCAGTGTGAGATCTTTAGCGGTCAGAATCCGCCTTGTCATGGCATCTACAGTTATCCGGGTGAGATCCTTTTCATGGCCCACACCGCGGCGGGGATCGCTATTGACTTCATCTATCAGTTCCTGCACAGTGGAACTGCCGTCACCGACGACACAGGCCGGCTCCCTCAGGGCGGCGGCAGCGAGACTGTAGTTGACCACCAGCAGCCGATAATCTGAACCGACCAGCAGATTCTCTATCAGGACTGTATCGCAAACTTTTCGGGCCATATGATAGGCTGCGGTCAGCTCCTCCTCATCCCCGACCCCTATGGTTATGCCCCGGCCGTGATTGCCCACACGGGGTTTGACTACCACCGGGTAACCCAGTTTTTCTGCGGCCTGCCGGGCTTCTTCGGGATCATCGACAGAAATACCCTCCGGCACAGGTACCCCCATCTCTCCCAGCATCTTTTTGGTATATTCCTTATCATCGGCAATTTCCACACCCAGAGCAGAGGTGCTGTCCATGAGCGTGGCCTGAATCCGGCGCTGATAGCGGCCGTGGCCCAGCTGCACATAGCTGTATTCATTCAGCCTGATATGAGGGATGCCCCTCCTTTTAGCCTCCATGACGATGGCATTTGTGGATGGTCCCAGCAGGCTGTCCTCCCTGATCTTCTTCAGCCTGCTGACCAGAGGCTCGATATCGCTCGTTTCTCCCCGAAACAGTCCTTCGACCAGGGAGACGGCAAATTCACCGGCTTTAAGTCCCACATTTTCATCGATATATCTGTAGACGATGTCATATACGGTATCCTCTTCAGTGCTGAAAGATTTACCGAATGAGACCTCATTGCCGGCCAGGCACTGGAGTTCAATAGCGATATGTTCAACTATATGACCGGCCCAGGTGCCACGCTCCAGGCGCTCAAAAAACCCCCCCGGACGTCCCGGCGAACAGTGATGTTCGTATAGTGATGGCATCATATCTTCCAGACTCTCCTTGAAGCCGGGAATCATGTCAGTCGGCTTCTGTTCCAGACTGCCGATATCCAGCTTCATATAGATTACCGGTTTAAGGCTGTACAGATTCGGCCCCCTCAGTGCTCTGGCTTCAATAATTTTCATTTTAAATCCCTCACCCTCATATTTCGTAGGTCTTTTGACATTAGTTTTTCGGCACGGAAAGCTCCAGAAGATCTCCCGGCCGCAGATATTTTCTCGTGCTGAGATCAAAGCCATGTCCATCGACGATGGTGTGGATGATTAAATTTTCCATGGCTATCGCCTCATCATATCTGATTTCAGCCACATTTGAATACTTCAGATTCTGACCATCGAGAATGACGACCAGACCGGTTCCGATGGCCCTGACGATGTGGCCCTTTTCGATGATAATCCCGGCATCCTCGCCCAGACCCAGGCCCAGATTGGCGGGATTGATGCTTAAAACCTGCATCAGCCGGCTGAATCTGCCCCGCTCCACAAAATGGGTATCTATAATCACATTATCGATTAAACCTATCCCCTCACCGATATTCACCGCACCTTTCTGGAGTGCTTCACTGCTGTCACCGCCAAAAATCATGGTTTTGGACATCGCCGCCGCACCGGCACTGGTGCCGGCAATTATGCAGTATTCCTCCCGGTATCTTCTTTTGATCTCCTCCATGATCAGCGAACCTGCCAGAATGCTGGTTATCCTCAGCTGATCGCCTCCGGTAAAAAATATTAGGTCGGCAGCTGTCACACGCTGCAGAAAGGCGGCATCGCCGGCGGCTTCTCTGCTGAATATATTGAGAATGCCGACAGTGCAGTCTGCTTCACGGGAGAAGGCAGCGGTATACTCACGGCCGGCCTGTTCCGGAAGACCGGTGGCCGTGGTGATGATTTCAATCCGGGGGATTTCTGCATCCACAAGTGAGATCAGTGTGGAGAGTATATCCAGATCATCCTCCCGGTCCTCACGCCCTCCTATCGCCACCAGCAGTCCCCGGGGTAGAATTTCTTCAGTTTTATCGGTTATATCATGTTTTTTCACGATTAACCTCCATAATATCGCCTGAGTTTTTAGGTCGTCGATATAATATATCACAATATTAAAATGCTACATTCTATTATATAACTAAAAAAGGAAAAAGTCTACTGTGAAAATAAAAAATATAAATTATGAAGCCAGCGCGGAGGCAGAAATCAGGCATTGACAGCAAAATAATGAAGAAAATGTTATAATTGTTTGATATACGCGTCTGAGTTTGCAATT
>CAYXAK010000123.1:2873-4324 GCA_964462585.1 uncultured Halanaerobiaceae bacterium | reverse complement strand
TTCGAGGAGAGCTACGGTTATCTGGCCGGAACATATGCCCGTGACAAGGATGCCATCATCGCCGCCGCTCTGACCGCCATGCTCACACTCTACTACCGGGAAGAAGAGGGTGTGGGACTTATGACAAAACTGGATGACCTGCGTCAGAGATACGGGTATTTCAGGGAAGAAGTCCGCTCGATCTGGATGGAAGGCAAGGAAGGCGAGGAGAAGATAGCCGCCACACTGGACCAGCTGCGTGCGGACTATCCTGACAGCATCGCCCGCAGTTCTGTGGTGCGCGTTTACGATTATCAGCAGGGTGTCAGCCTGGAATGTGAGACCGGCGAGACAGAGGATATAGATCTGCCCCGCTCCAATGTCCTCCAGTTCCGCCTGCAGGATAACTCGCTCATCACCATCCGCCCCTCGGGCACCGAACCCAAGCTCAAGCTCTACTTTGCCGTCAGAGCCAACACAGGTGTCGGTGCGCAAAACCGCCTGGAAGAGGTGCGCGAGGAAGGCATGGATATGATCCAGGATATGCTGGACAATGTCTGAATCTGAGCAAATTCGCCCGTATAACTTTGCCCGTATAACCCGGATAGATGGTGAGTTTTTTGTGTAAAAGGGCAGCATATCACTTTATCACATATATCAGGGGGTTTTTGCATGGAGGTCAAAAAGGCTGTGATTCCCGCCGCCGGCTATGGGACCAGGTTTCTGCCGGCCTCGAAGGCCATTCCCAAGGAGATGATCCCCGTCGTCGACAGACCCACCATCCAGTATGTGGTGGAGGAGGCGGTGGAATCAGGGATAGAAGAGATACTGCTGGTGACCAGCAAAAATAAAGAGGAGATAGAGAACCATTTTGATTTCGACCAGGAGCTGGAGATGGTCCTGGCCGAGAAGGGCAAGGAAGATCTGCTGGAGAAGGTCCGGCGAGTTTCAGATCTTATCACCATACATTCCGTCCGCCAGAAAAAGCAGAAGGGCCTGGGACATGCCGTGGGCTGTGCCGAAACCTTCGTCGGTGACGATCATTTCGCCGTGCTGCTGGGTGATGATATCATGTACAGCCAGAAACCCGTGACCGAACAGCTCATCGATCATGCCGAGGAGACCGGCTGCCCGGTCATAGGCTGTCAGGAGGTCTCGCGGGATGAGATCCATCTCTACGGCTCTGTGGAATGCAGTGAGCGCTCCGGCCGACGGGCCTCTGTGGCCAATCTCGTGGAAAAACCGGAGCCCGAAGAGGCCCCATCCACACTGGCCGTGCTGGGAAGGTATGTGCTGCCACCCGAGATCTTTCCCATTATAGAGGAGACTCCTCCCGGCAAGGGCGGAGAGATTCAGCTGACGGATGCCATAAAGACCCTGGCCCGACGCCGACGGGTAGAGGCCTACGATTTTGAGGCCCGCCGCTACGATGTGGGCAACAAGCAGGGCTTTCTGGAGGCAACTGTGGAGTT
>CAYXAK010000123.1:0-2773 GCA_964462585.1 uncultured Halanaerobiaceae bacterium | reverse complement strand
CGATTTTGCTTATTATGCTGATTGTGTCAATGCTTTTCCTCTCCCGGATGCTGGTCTTTTCTGCTCCTCTGCAGGCCGGGGGCGGAGCCGAGAGCGAGGAGTTCTGGCGACAGCAGAAAGAGGAGGCCCGGGCTGATCTGGAGGAAAATGAAGCTATTCTGCCCCGCTACAGGCTGGCGGTGGCCAAGGCCAATCTGGGCTATGTGCTGGAGACCTATGAGATGATAGAGGAGTTTCGCGATGATTTCGATGTCGAAGCACTTGAGGAGGAGATAGCTTTTGAGCTGCGGCTGGCCGAGCTGGGTTCTGACAACCTCCTCTACCTCAACTATGCCGCCTTCTACCACAGCATACTGGAGAATCATGAGGATACAATCCACTATTTTGAGCGCATCATCGAGCTAGATGAGGATAATGTCTGGCCCTATAACTATCTGGCTGTGGTCTATATCGAGGAGCTGGAGGAATACGACAAAGCTCTCGATATTATCAATAGAGCCCTGGAAACAAAAGAGAATGATTACAGCCATCTGCTGCAGGCTTATGTTCACTATCTCAACGGAAATTATCTGCGTGCTGCTAACAGCCTGCGCAGAGGGCGCGCCACATTTGAGGAGCTGGAGGATCTGCTTTGATACCACAGTCTGCATATATTATTCGGGATAGAGGAGGTAGATCTGGATGGACAGGAGCAAAAACCACACTTATTTCAGAATAATGACATTAGTTTTGGCAATGCTGGTGTTTTCTTTTTTCAGTTCTGGCCCGGCCGAAATCATAATGCCGGGTACTTTTTCTGAGCATTTATCAGGTGAGGAGAACACCGCCCGGGCTGCTCCTATCGATGATTTTGCTGCGGGACTCAATAACCGATCGATGTCGGCCAGAGTTCTGGGCATGGGCGGAGCCTTCACGGCTGTGGCCGATGATAGTGCCGCACTCATCTACAATCCAGCCGGCCTGGCCGATAACGGCACCGGAGCTTTGATGTTCAGCGGTGGAGCCGGAGCAGAGGAAATAAGCGAGTTCCGCCGGCATCTGGAGACAGGCGAGGATTTTCTGGCCGGGGATGATGATTTCGATAGTCCAGAGGATTTTGTGGAGGACCTGCCCGAAAGTGTTTCAGCTGCAGCCGAAGGACTTGCAGCTATAGGCCTTGCTACTTCGGCAGTTGGAGGCGATCTGCGGGCTGAGATCAGCGGTCATGCTGATGCCGATGATGTGGAGGCCGATATCAATTATCTGAGCAATTCCAATGTGCGCCTGGGGTTGAGCAGTAAGATATTTAGAGTTCCGGCCGAGGTGGGAACAGCCACATACGGCATCAATCTTCGCTATAACCGTATCGATGCCGGAAATTATGAACTATATCAGGATGATGATGAAAAATATGTGCGTGAGTCTCTGGAGCGCGATGGTTCCGGGCTGGCAATGGACGGTGGTCTGCTTTTACAGCTGACGCCGATGGTCCAGATGGGCGTGATGGTCGATAATATTCTGGCACAGGATATCGAACTCTCAGGCAGCAGAGAGGTCTATGAATACAGTTATGATAATGATAGCAATGGTAGCTGGGAGAAAGATGATGAGAGGTCGGACCCGAATTATACAGAGAATTATGGTCCATCCCGCCGGGGACGTATTGGGCTGGCTGCCAGGGTTCCGGTCATAGGAACCACATTTGCCCTGGATCTGGAAAATGCCCCGGTCTTGAGCGATACCGATGAGGATCCGGTCCTGTATATGGGTGCGGAAAATGAGATGATCTTTGACACCATCAGGCTCAGGGCCGGGACATACAGCCGGGAAAACCGTGTTTTCACCGCCGGAGCGGGTATAAATCTGGCCGGTGCCAGCGTCGATATCGGAGCCGGTCATTCACCCGGCGGAAATTTCACCAGCTTACAGGTTCAGCTGGGACTGGGCTTTTGAATAAATAAGGAGGGCTAACATTGCCTATATGTGTTGAATGCAGGGAGATAAAATTTTTGCTGGCACATGACTGGGGAGATAAATATACTGACAGCCTCTGTGATGAGGATCCCGGCCTGGAAATAATCGAAGCCTTTGACAGAGAGGCCCAGCAGGAGAAAGCGGCTGAGGTCGAGGTGGCTCTGGGATTTCCTGGTGAACTGGAGCTTGATCTGCTGCTCGAATCTGACAGACTGACCTGGATACAGACGCTTTCGGCCGGTGTGGACCGGATAGTTAGATCACCACATGCAGAAGAGCTCAGCAGCAAAGGCGTAATTCTCACCAATATGAGCGGACTGCACCGCGATGTCATCGCCGAGCACGCCATGGCCTTTATTCTCAACTTCAACCGCCGTTTTCATCACTATCGTGATCAGCAGAAGCAGCAGGAGTGGAACCGCCTGGAGATGGGCTATGCCACTGATAATATGATCACCATCCTGGGCGTGGGCTCGATCGGCAGGGAGCTGGCCGCCCGGGCCAAGGCCTTCGGCATGGAGGTCACCGGAGTCAAGCGCGATCCCTCCACAGGTCTGAAATATGTCGACCATGTCCATCCCCCGGCTGAGATTGAGGAGGCCGTGGCCGCCAGCGATTATGTGGTCTCCACGCTGCCGCTGACTTCCGCAACCGAGAATATGATCGATGCCGGTGTATTTGCAGCCATGCCGGAAAAATCATACTTTATCAACGTGGGTCGCGGTGATGTGGTGGTGGAAGAGGATCTGCTCAAAGCCCTGGATGACGGTGAGATAGCGGGGGCCGGTCTCGATGTATTCCGCGAGGAGCCCCTGCCGGA
>CAYXAK010000122.1:0-4328 GCA_964462585.1 uncultured Halanaerobiaceae bacterium | reverse complement strand
TATTGACTACAATTCCCACCATCATTATCACTCCTATATAGGAGGCCACATTGAGGCTGCGACCTGTTAAGAGCAGTCCGAAGACTACCCCCACCAGACCAAAGGGCACACTGAGTATGATAACCAGCGGCTGCCAGTATGATTCGAATTGAGCTGCCAGCAGGATAAATACGATAACGATGGCCAGCAGCAGGGCGAAGAAGAGATCATCGAAAGCTTCCCGCATCCACTCGGTATCACTGCCGAATTCGTATTCGATGCCTGCCGGCATATCATATGCTTCCAGCTCCTCTTCTATGACCTCGACAGCTGTACCCAGATCACTGTCCACATGATCGGAATAGAGGCTGACAGAGTTGGTCTGATCTATGCGTGTCAGCTCCACCGGACTGAGACCACGGTCTATACTTGCCACCTGATCTAGAGGCAGGATCTGCCCCTGAGCATTGGCCAGTGGCATCCTTTCAATACTGGATAGGTCCTCCCTTACTCCCCCGCCGTAGCGAAGGAGAACATCAACCTGTTCATCTTCCTCACCGGGTCTTTCATCCTCGAATCTGGTCACCACTTCTCCATCGATTGCCACATTTACAGCTTCTCCAACCTCAGCTCCGCTCAGCCCATAATTGCCGGCCTGACGGCGATCGACATCTATCTGAAGCTCTGGCCTGGGGTCTTCAATGCCCAGATTGACATCGGTGGTGATATCTATATCTGCTATGATCTCTTCCAGATCTTCTCCCACATTTTCAAGCTCATCCCGATCGGGCCCCAGCAGATCGATGGCTATGGGAGCATCTTCCATCTCACCGCCTCCGGTTACCAGGGAAAGGTTGCTGGCCTCCAGATCGGCTTCCGGAACCAGCCCGGCCATCTCACGCACTTCCTGTACCAGTTCCGAAGTTCCCCTTTCTCGCTCCGCCAGATCAACAAGCACCACAGTCATGCGACCCTGAGATGAGACACCTCCGGCTCCGACCTCACTCTGGACAGTGTCCACCTCCGGCCAGCTTTCAATTTCATCCTCCAGACGGGCGATTCTCTCCTCGGTATCTCTCAGCGGTGTGCCCGGAGGCATTTCCAGCCTGACGTCGATAAGTCCTTCATCGAGTTCGGGCAAAAACTCCTGGCCCATCCAGCCTGCCACAGCCAGCGTAGCTCCAAAAAGTGCCAGTATCACCACTATGGTCAATATTCGTTTCTGGAGCAGACTTTTTATCAGACTGTCGTATCTTTCCCTAACCCTGTTCAGCCAGCGATTCACCCGGCTTTCTCTCTGCCGCCGGCGAATCTGCTCCAGGTCAGTTCTCTTCAACAACCTCAATGAGAGCATCGGTATCAAAGACAGGGCGACAATCAGTGAAAGCAGCAGGGAAAAGGCCACAGTAAATGAGAGATCCCGGAATATTTCGCCGGCAATACCCTCTATAAAGACCACGGGCAGAAACACTGCCATGGTGGTAAAAGTAGAAGCAGCAATGGGAACCCCGACCTCCACCGCCCCTTCAACAGAAGCCGCCTTTATCTCTCTGCCCTCCTCACGCATGCGAAATATATTTTCCGTGACCACAACCGAATTATCGACAAGCATACCGGTACCCAGAGCCAGCCCCCCCAGTGTCATCATATTGAGATTGAGGCCGGCCTGATTTATCAGGAAAAAGGTGGCTGTAATGGCCACCGGTATGGTTACCGCCACGGTGAGTGTGCTGTAAAAACTGCCGAGAAACAAAAATAATATTATTACAGCCAGAATTCCGCCGACCACGGCATTATTGACCACAGTCTGAATGGCCACTTCGATATATTCTGCCTGGTCCTGGATGGTACTGAAGTCCAGATCATAGTCCAGATCTCCCTGCAGAGCGGCCAGCTGTTCATTGACCAGCTCCGCTGTCTCCACAGTGTTGGCATCGGCCTCCTGATTTATCGTCAGACCAAGACTCTCCTCTCCATCCTGGCGAATGATTGTGTCCTGATCGGTGAGATCGTCCTCTATCGCGGCCACATCCCCCAGAAAATAAAGGCCTGAACCGCCGGGCACAGGAACATCATCGATCTCCTCCAGGCTTTCAAAACTGCCCAGCGTGCGGACCAGAAGCTCTTCACTGCCTCCCAGTGTGACATCTCCTCCTGGCAGGTCCAGGTTGGAAGCATAGATCGATTCCATGACATCGAAAACAGCAATATCATGCCTGCGCAGACGATCGGGCATCAGCTCCACCTGAATCTCGCGTTCCTGCCCTCCCAGAATGTTCACTTCAGCCACACCTGAGAGGCGTTCCAGCTGTGGTACCACATCATTATCCAGCACCCGTCTGGTCTCGTGCAGTTCACCCTCACCGCTGACACCGAACTCCAGCACAGGCATCTCGGTGGGGTCAAACTGCAGTGCAAAGGGATCTTCAGCATCATCCGGCAGCAGATCCATGACAATATCTATCTGCTCTCGCACATCCTGAATGGCAAAATCCAGGTCTGTCCCCCATTCAAATTCCATTATTATCTGTGCTTCTTCTTCCTGCGAAATGGCGGTGATCGAGGACACATCTGTCACGGCCTGGAGCGATTCCTCCAGAGGTTCAACCACCAGATCCTCGACTTCTGAAGGACCGGCACCGGGAAACTCGGCAATGACCACCACTACCGGCAGATCCAGATCGGGCAGCAGTTCCAGCGGAAGCTGTGTGAAACCTATAACTCCCATTAAAATCATGAGCAGGATGGCCATGGTCACCGCCACCGGTCTTTCTACGGCAATTTTAGGGAGATTCACCAGCTTATCACCTCGACCAGAGCGGCAGGAAAACCATCGTAATGTTCTTCATCAGCAGAATGAACTATCAGATCTCCTGCTCCAATATCTCCCTGCACAGTATAATAATCATCACCCTCAGAGATAATGGAGACATCCACCCTGCGCAGCATCTGGTTTTCCACAATATATATATGAGGATCTGCTTCATCTCCCAGAGCCGAGGCGGGGATCTCGGCGCCCCTTTCCTCGCGGCCAATCATAACCCGGGCCTCACCGTACTCACCGGCTTTTAGAGCTCTGTCGTGGTTGGGGACGGTTATCTCAAATTCAAACTGCCCTGTATCCTCATCTGCAGCCGGGTATATCCTATCCACATTACCCTCATATATCCTGTCAGGCTGCGAATCGAAGGTTAGCTCTACACTCTGCCCGACCTCCACCTCAGCTATGCGGCGGGAGGAGGCCTCAACCACAAAGTTCAGCTCATCCAGATCCATTATGACAGCGACAGGAGTGTCCTCACCGATCGTCATTCCCTCTTCCACCGGGACCATACCAACCGTCCCGGAAGCTGGAGCTGTGACCTCCAGATCATCCTGGCTGATGCGGGCCTGTTCCAGCTCATATTCCGCCTCTGAGATAGCTGACCTGGCTATCTCCAGCTCCTCAGGTCTGGCTCCGGTGCGGGCCATCTCCAGGTCCTGCTCTGCCGCTTCATAGGCTGCTCTGGCCTCGATCAAATTCATCTCAGCCTCATCCAGCTCCGAGCGGGGGGCCACATCATTCTCATAGAGGTATTCAACCCGCTCATGGATATCCTCTGCAATCTCAAGGCTTTCCCGGGCTGCCTGGTACTGAGCTTCTGCCTGCTTCAGCTCTTCTTCGCGGGCACCGGCCTCGGCCATCTCCAGCTCCAGCCGGGCCTGTTCTAAAGCCTCTTCCGCTGCTCTAATACCGAGGTCCAGAGCTTCTGCCTCCAGCCGGGCCAGCAGATCACCTTCAGCGACCTCCTGGCCAGCACTGGCCCTTATATCCACAACATCACCGCCGGTACCCGGAATCACCTCAACTACCTTACCCGGTTCTGTAAAACCATCGAAGAACATCTCTTCGCTCACAGCCGTTTCCTGAGCCTGAATTACCTTTACCGGTTCTTCTTCTGCAGCCTCTTCCTCAGGCTCTTCAGCCTGCAGAATTCCAGCACCGGCAGTAATAATAAATAACAGGGATATGATTAATATGAGTGCAGACCGGCTGCTCTTTATTTCAGCTTTACTCTTCGGCATGATTTTCAAACTCCTCTCAACTGGTTTGTCGGATAAAAAGCCTGTTAAGCATCTCTATCCAGGCCTCTCTGGCCCTCTCACGGCTGAGACCGCAGGGCCCTCTAAGATAATCCCAGCTCTCGGGGGAGAGTGAAGACTCAAGGGCATAGAGCAAACTCTCGGCCCCGGATTTAAATTCACCGTCATCTTCGGAAACCCCGTCCTGATCTATAAATGCACCAAAATATTCCTGAAGTCTATTCCTGAGAGTTTCACTCCTCATGGCATTGATCCTGGATCTGATA
>CAYXAK010000121.1:0-4502 GCA_964462585.1 uncultured Halanaerobiaceae bacterium | reverse complement strand
CCCAGCAGATAGAGCAGAACGAGGGGCTGAAAGATCACTTCCGCCCCCTGCAGTAAATTAGTGAGCAAAGATCTCACCCCTTATGTAACATCATTTTTTAGAAGATCAGCCCGGCGGGCAGATAGATATTCATTATAACGCCAAAAACGAGATAGATAGCCAGCGTTATGCCGGTGGCATACAGCAGTGACATGAGCAAAGACCTTAAACTCTTTTCACTCAAAACAAATATGGCCAGCACCAGAAAGACAAAACCGCTCTCAAAGTAGCCCAGATGGGGTATGAGATAAATATTGAGCACCAGCAGTCCGAAAAGTGTAAGTATTCGAGGGCCGACCTCCTTCATCTCCTGAATGATCTTCACCTCATCTGCAGCAAATTTCTCTCTCCTCCAGGCCAGATGATCTTTGAGCAGGCTGGCCAGACAGAGAAATATCAGTATGACAGCAAACCAGCGCGGGTACTGATCGGCCCCAACCACCTGCTGAAAACCCGGGCTGACCTCATATGATTCCACCAAAAAGAAAATGCCGATCACAATCAAAGATAAATTCACAAAACTCTTGATCAGATAGGCCTTATTTTCCAGCACAGTCTTCCCCCCACAATGAAACAGACCCTGCCCGGACTGGCGGCAGGGCCTGTTTTTATTTTTATTCCAGTTCAAGCCATGATATTAATTGATTGCGCTCTAGTCATCCAGATTGTATTCATCTATTAGCTGATATATCGTTTCCTCATCTTCTTCGAAGTGTTCGCGCAGAGTTTCGCCATCCTGGAAGTTGACGAATAGTCCCTGATCAGCAGCCCTCTCCTTAAATGTCTCACTGGTTACAACCTTCTCAAAGAAATCAGCTATCTCATCGACCAGTTCCTGGTCCATACCTGGAGGACCCCAGACGCCCATCCTGTGTGTTGTTGTCATGGGCAGATCATAGCCAAGTTCCTTAAATGTGGGAACATCCGGAATGGAATCCAGTCTCTCCTCAGATGAAACACCCAGGATCTCAAAATCTCCTTCGGGATGCGGGGGCAGGACTGTAGGGGCCTGTGTAACGGCCATTTCATCCTCTTCCCCCAGCATTGCGGCTGTCATGGGGCCTCCTCCACCATGTGCCACATATCTCAAGTCATCGCGAATTCCGGCTGCATCGAGCAGCATCTCCCCCATCATATGTGTGCCTCCACCGAGCGAGCTGCCGGCAAAGGTGGTCTCACCGGGATTATCCTCCACGTATTCAACATATTCATTGAAATCCTCCCACCGGTCCGGCAGAGCAAAGGCCACCTGGGGGACCTCAAAGAGCATGGCTATAGGAGTGAACTCCTCATAGCTCCAGTCTCTAACTCCGAAGGCCATATGGGTTATAAATGAAGTATGATGGTGCAGAAGCATCGAGCCGTCGGGATCGGCATCGCGCACCTCGACCATGGCGTTGCCGGCACTGGCTCCGGCTATGTTGGTGATTACAAAATCTGAGACCTCCCAGTCCCACATCTCTTCCTCCCGGATTACCTCTCCCATCAGACGGGCGGTGATATCGCTCAGCCCTCCCGGCTCATAGGGAATTACGTATCTTACATCGCGTTCGCCCGGCCATTCGGCCGCAGATGCTCCGGTGAATGCGGTGAGTGTCAGGGCCAGAACCACCAGCAAAGACAGGCTTAAAAATCTCTTCATATTTTATTATCCCTCCACTTTAATTTGGTCTATTGTGATAATATTGTACAATATCAATGTAAAGAATATATTACAGAAATGTAACCAATCTGTAACAATCGGCTAAAAGAAAAATAAAGGAGAATGGAATGGAGAGAGAGGGAGGGAGAAAAGATAAACAGTGAAAGGCAGTTAAACGAAATCTCAGCTTCCCGACCACCTGAGCCCGGATCTGGCAGCTGTGACCTCGATCTCGTCCCGGCGGAGAAGATGGCTGAGATGAGCCAGAAGTGCCGTGCGGTTGAGGCAGTAGCTCTGGACATCATCGATATCCACCTGATAGTGCTCGAATACCTCTCCAATTATCTCTTCGGTGCCGGCCTGCGACTGCTGCAGCCTTTCCCGCATAAAATTCAGTATTTCCTGCACGCGCTCACGGTTCTGCTCAAGCAGGGCTGAAATATCGCTGTTGAGTCGGCCGTGTGAGGGCAGATAATGGCTGTAATCGCTGGCCTCCAGCTCCTCGAGCGTCTGCAGAAATCCGCCCACATCCATTAGATGAGGAACAGGATGGCGCTTTAGAGTTCCGGCGGCAAAGAAGCTGTCGGCACAGAAGAGCACACCTTCACAGGCTATGCCGATCATCCCCGGTGTATGGCCGGAGAGATCAACGGCTGTAAGGGGGGATACCGGATTGAGACCGGAAATATTCAGACTGCTTTCTTCTCTTCCAGAAGCATGGGAGCCTTCCGGGCCTGAAAGCGGTGAGAGCTCACTCATCTCCAGCAGATGATCGACCTCCACCGGCTCCCCCTGCAGAAACTTATTCTCCAGCCCGGGGAAAGGCTCGGCCCCACAGGTTAGATAACGGGGTTCAAGCCATGGGTTTTCCATCAGCACGGCCTCGGGGCGGGAGGCCAGTATCTCCACTCCGGCCTCCTGCTTGAGATAGGCGCTGCCGCCGCAGTGATCGGGATGACCATGGGTGTTTATAACCGCCAGTGGAAAGAGGCCCTCTTTCTTAAGTGTGTCGAGCAGCCGCCGGGCCACACGCTTTTCCAGGCCGCTGTCGATAAGAATAGCCCCTCCCCCCTCGGTCTCTATAACACCGACATTGACAGCACCGGTGATATAGGCTGCATTTTCTGTGATTCGTTTCAGCGCCAATTACTTCACCTCCAGCTATTCCGTCAGGGGGGTGTTAAAACCGGCCACCCTGTCAACGGGGATGGTAAAGACCAGACCCGTATCGGGCTTATCCAGGTCACCAACGATCTCATCTATGATGGAGATGGCCTTCTCGATCTTCTCCTCATCGTCGACCAGTGTGAGCAGGACGTTGTTGTGTTTGGAAGCCCCCTCACCACCGGTGAGATCGCTGAATCGGGAAAAAATCGAGGTGTGATCGGCGATCATATGACCCATACCCCGACTGTCGATGACAGTGGCTCCGGGAATTCCCTCCTCGTAAAAGCGGTCCAGTATGGGGCTCACATCCTCCGAATTTTCGATGATGGCAACAATCAGCTCCATTGGAATCTCCTCCTCTGTCGTTTGTTGACAGATCAACCTATAGATTCCACCTTATCAAGAGTCCTTTCCACAAAAATGGGTCCTATCAATTCAAAGAAAATGATTGTACCCAGAACCAGCGTCACGACCAGATTCTCCCTGAGAGGGAGCTTCTGTTCCGCCAGCAAAGCCAGACCTATAGCTACTCCTGCCTGAGGTATCAGAGCAGAGCCTATATAGCGCCGGTAGGCTGGCTTTACATTCTGGCAGCTGCTGGGAAGAAATTTGCATCCAAAAGCCCCCAGCCTGGCCCCGGCAATCTTGCCGGACACCCTTGCCAGGATATAGATCACCCCCAGTAAACCCACCTGGGGCAGGATGCCCAGCTTGAGTTTGACTCCGGCAAGCGTTAGGAATAAGACCAGTATTGGAGTATCTATAGTATGAAGTGTGCTGTAAAATTTCCGCTGGCTGGTGCTGAAATTAACGATTATAGCCCCGGCAATGAGAGTAACAAAAAGATAGGAAATACCCAGCTGGCGGGGAAGACCTACCGCCAAAAGCATTATCCCCGTGAGCATCACCTGGCGGTGACGATCCTCTGAAATGCTGTTGGTAACCCAAGCTCCCAGGGCCCCCAGAATAAATCCGATCATAACGCTCAGACCTACCTCATAGCTCAATTCCAGAAAAAGGGCAGAGTTGGCCCCGGCCCCAAAGAAATAAACGTTGAGAAATGTGGTAGCCACTGAAAAAGCGATGATGCAGAGGAAGTTATCCATGGCCACGATCGACATCAGCATATGAGGAAATATGCCCCGAGCTTTTCTTTCCTCAATTATAGCTAGTATACTGGCGGGAGCAGTGGCAAGCCCCAGGATGGCCAGAATAAGAGCCAGTGAAAACTGGCCGGAAAAATAATAGGTGGCAGAAAAAACCAGGGCAAAGGTGAGCAGACTCTCGCCCAGAAAGAGCAGGCTGAAATTTTCCCAGTGCCGGCGCAGAAATTTCCACTTGAGCTCGCCCCCGATGGAAAGGCCTATCATGCCCAGAGCAAAATCGTTAATGGGAGCTACCTGATCCAGCACCGGTTCAGTAATTATGCCCAGTAGTGAAGGCCCGATCAAAAGTCCTGTGAGAAGATAACCGGTAACAGAGGGAAGGCTTAACTTTTTAGCCAGCCTGCCTCCGAATATGCCAGCCATGACAACCATCCCTAGCGATAATAGGGAATCCAACTTTACCATCTCCATTTTAAGTGATCAAGTAATTTTCCAGCCATTCTATCGACTCCGCCAGCATGCCTGTGGTGAAATAATGGTTTAGGTTC
>CAYXAK010000120.1:1653-4532 GCA_964462585.1 uncultured Halanaerobiaceae bacterium | reverse complement strand
TTGTGCGGGCCAGGCGATCCCCCAGCCTGATCCCCTCCGGGCTGGAGGTCAGCACAAATAATTCCACGAGTTTGGCCACAGCCCCCACAACAGGTCCGATTACCCAGCCTATCAGCGGGATAATTCCCACGATGCGCCCCGGTATCAGAGGCAGATTGCGCCGGGCCGAGGTGGCGAGATCAATCACCTCCATATCCTGACATTCCACCCTCAGATTCATAACATGTTTGCCTATGCTCTTGTTCTGCCAGCCGGGATGACCCGTGATCCTGTACATGATTGCATCTTTGCCCAGTATATAGAAAATGCCGAAAAGGCCTCCCAGCACGGGCAGAAAAAAGAAGAGTGATGCAATCATATGGTCTATAACAGCAGCGACTATCCTGTTAAAAATGCCGGCCTGACCTGACAAAAAATCATCCCCTTTCTGTCCTTGACTTTCTTTGACTTTTATATTATAATATCTAGCGAAAGGTCAGCGAAGATAAAACAGAAGCGAAAATATATCATTTTTGGAGGTGGAAATATGTTTGCTCTCAGACCGTTCAGGGAAGGCAGAAGAAGGAAGAAAAGGCGCCGCAGTCCTGCTGAAAACGTGATGGATGAACTTCTATCCCACAGCATGAAAAATATGCGGGACGTCTTCAGAGAGGGTTTTAGAACCGATATCATAGAACAGGATGACAGATTTATAATCGAAGCAGAGCTTCCAGGCCTTAATAAGGACGATATAGACCTGAAACTGGAGGAAAATATCCTCACCATCTCCGCCCGCCACAGCCATGAAGATGAACACAGAGAGGAAGATTACGTCCGGCGCGAGCGCAGCACCGGAGCCTATCAGCGCAGCTTCCAGCTGGAAAACGTAAAGGAAGATGAGATAAGCGCCGAATTCGAAAACGGCATTCTCTCCATCGATATGCCCAAACGCGAAGCGGAGAGAAAAAAACGCCGCACAATAGATATCAACTAAAACCTGATAGAGCGCAAAAAGTCATAAATTATAGCTGGTGTAAATCCGGTGTAAATCTGAAATCGGCCCGAAAAGGGCCGATTTTTATATTGATATTGAATTTTTTTAGTCGAAGAAGTTTTTAACCAGCACAAGCGGTGTGCCGGCATCGGCCGAGCCTGAGACCAGATCGGCCAGGCTGGAGATCAAATCCTTGGCCTTGCGCGGGGTGGTGCCTTCATCTTCGGCTTCGACATCTTCTTCCCTGATCATCCTCTCTATCTCTTCCTGTTCATACCCCTCGCTCACATATTTGTCCACAAGGTATTTGTATTTATTGCCCTTCCTGATCCTGTTCTCCAGACCGGCGGTGAAGCCGAAGGAAGTTACTGGATCGGCCAGCTCATAGATGCCGCTCTCCGGGTCCTTATAGGCTCCATCACCGTAAATAATGACTTCCACATCCCTGTCCAGCTCTTCACCGATCGCCTGCTTCAGCTCCTCCGCAAACTCGAAAGGCCGGGTGGGAGCCAGCTTGATCTTCTCCCCGGCGGAGAGGTTGCTGCCCAGAAGCCCCCAGCGGCTCCTGTCCTCATCGTCGTTGAAGATGCTGGTCAGATCCATCACCTCTATAAATTTTGAGAGCTTCTTGGCCTTTTCTATCACCGCCAGCTTATCCTGTCTCCTCCTATGTATGGATGAGACGATGACAGCATCTATATCCTCGCTGATAAGAGCCTGGGGATCGTTGCAGAGATAGATCTCATGATCGGCCATCTCCTCGTTGATGATATCCTCATAGAATTCCAGATAGTTGATGCCTGTTATGGGATGGTTGAAGTCGAGATCCTGGTTGTTCTTTATGTCTTCATACCGGTAAAGCTGATCGTTTTCCAGCTCACCCTCAACCACCTGGTTGCCCACTTCATCACTGGGGTAGCTCTGCTGAACGATCACCCGCCCGTTTTTTACAGAACGGGCCAGGGCCCTGAGAATTGCCGAAAATCTATTTCTGCTGGTGATGGGAAACTGTACCAGCAGAGTGTAATTCTCATTGATGCCGTGTTTTTCATGCAGCTCCTCCACAACCTCATCGACTGTGACAAAGTTATTCTGGGAGCGGGCCAGCACCGACTCGGTCACACAGAGCACATCACCATCGTGGATCATATTATCTTCCCGGCAGCGTTTGAGCAGATTCATGACTTCTTCTTTCAGATCGACTTCGGGAGTTATCGCCCCCAGTTTGAGGCCGAAGGCTGATACCCCTACATAATCTTTATCCATGGGAAAGACCTCCTCAGTCTTTACAGGCTATCTCCTGTTATTACTGTAATTACC
The DNA here is from genome assembly GCA_964462585.1 of uncultured Halanaerobiaceae bacterium. Lineage (GTDB taxonomy): Bacteria > Bacillota > Halanaerobiia > Halanaerobiales > Halarsenatibacteraceae > Halarsenatibacter. The sequence continues at coordinate 2,239 of CAYXAK010000120.1, read as the reverse complement.
TCTATTACAAGTATACTATGAAACTGACTCAATTTAAACAGCAGATTTATACCAGGGGAATATATCCATCCTCATCCTCCCCTTCATCCTGCTGAATCATGTCAGCGATAATATTCTCCAGGCGAGCTATCCCCCGTTTTATCTCCCGGGGGGAAACGGCGGCAAAGCTGAGGCGGAAGAAGCTCCCCAGATCCTCCTCAGTGCCGGCAAATACCCGGCCGGGCAGCAGTGCAACCTCCCGGCTGCGGGCTGTGCGGTAAAACTCATCTCCGTTCACCTGCTGCGGCAGTTTCAACCAGAAATAGATACCACCCCGGGGTTGAAAGGCAAATTCCAGCGGGGGAATGAGCCTCCGTTCAATCTCCTCCTTCATCAGGGAAAATTTGCGGCCGAAAAGCTCTCTGATATTCTCAAGATGCTCATCCCACATATCCTGACGCAGATAATAATCCATAGCCCGCTGGGTGAGACCGGCACTGGAGATATCGGTGGCATGCTTGGCCTCCAGCAGGCGGGAGCGATATTTTTCCGGTATGGTCAAAAAGGCCAGCCTCAAACCGGGCATGAAGACCTTGGAAAAGCTTTT
>CAYXAK010000120.1:0-1553 GCA_964462585.1 uncultured Halanaerobiaceae bacterium | reverse complement strand
CGGCCAAAAGCCGAAGGCGATCGGGGGGCCACAAAGCTCCCGCTGCCCACCTTTTTATATATTAAATCTTCATCGGCCAGCTGTTCATAGGCGCTGACAACCGTGGCCGGATTGACCTCCAGCTCCGAGGCCAGTTTCCTTATTGGAGGAAGTTTGTTCCCCTCCCTGATACCGCCGCTGCAGATATATTTCTTTATTTGTTCGTAGAGCTGCTGATAGAGGGCTGCTGATTTTTCCCTGTCAAGTGCCAGCTCCTGCCACCATTCCATTATATCCCCTCCAGCCTTAAATTTTTGGCCGCTGTCGGCGGTACAATTGACAGCACAATTATATTGTGTCATAATATAACTAAATTGTATGGTATAAAACAGGTCAAAGTTCCGGATCAGGGCCCATCTGAAGATATTGTATCATTACATTAATCAAAATACAAACAGGAGGCTGCTTATTATGACTTTACAGAATGATCCCACTGAAGATTTCACAGGTGGAGTGATCATGGATGTGACCGATACGGAAGAGGCAAGAATCGCCGAAGAGTGTGGAGCGGTTGCCATCATGGCTCTGGAAAGGGTGCCATCAGACATCCGCCGGGAGGGCGGTATAGCCAGGATGTCCAACCCGGGCATGATCGAAGAGATCATGAAAATTGTGGATATACCGGTTATGGCCAAGGCCAGAATAGGCCATTTTGCCGAGGCTCAGATACTCTCCGCCCTGGGTGTTGATTATATCGATGAGAGCGAGGTTCTGACTCCTGCTGACAGGAAAAATCACATCGACAAGAGCGAATTTTCAACTCCTTTTGTCTGTGGAGCAACCGACCTGGGCGAGGCTCTGCGCCGCATAGCCGAAGGTGCGGCCATGATCAGGACCAAAGGTGAAGCAGGCACCGGCAACGTTGTGGAGGCGGTAACACATATGCGCAAGATCACCTCGCAGATCAATGAGCTATCCGGTCTGGGCCGGGAAGAGCTGATGAGCCGGGCCAAAGAGCTGGGCGCCCCCTTTGAACTGATAAAAGAGGTGGCAGAAAAGGGCGAGCTGCCCGTGGTCAACTTTGCCGCCGGCGGCATAGCCACACCTGCGGATGCAGCCATGATGAGACAGCTGGGCTGTGACGGCATCTTCGTGGGTTCCGGTATCTTCCGCTCCGGCAACCCGGAAAAGCGGGGCCGGGCTATAGTGGCCGCCACCGAAAACTATGATAATCCGGAAAAACTGGCCAGCATCTCCTCCAATCTGGGCGCTCCCATGTCCGGCATTTAATAGATTTTAAATATAACAGTTTTAAGTATAGCAGATATTTTTGCTGCCTGCAGCTGAGACTTCAGCCTGTTTCCAACACAGGCTGAAGTCTGCTGCAGGCAAATTTTTTGTGATGCTATTGACTTGGAGAGTTTGCCGTAGTATAATTTAGTTGTTTAATACTTTATTTTTTTATCCTGACTGTTTCTTCCATAATTACAGGTGCAGAGAGGATGATAGACATGATGTTGAAAAATAGGCTTTCAAAAGTATTAATATTGGCAATAATATTCCCGCTGCTGGCC
>CAYXAK010000119.1:0-4553 GCA_964462585.1 uncultured Halanaerobiaceae bacterium | reverse complement strand
CAGAAACAATATTAATATGGCAGCTGTGGTAATATATTTTGAATGTATTTTCATCTCATATTGAAGCCTCCAAATACCCTTTTGCTAAATTTAAAGCAAGTAAATTATCCTCTGCAGATATTTTATGACAGCATCAATTATCCAGCATAATCTCTGTAGCCTTATCACTGTAATCTTCGAGCATCTCTTCCAGTTCAGCATCGGGCTCTACAAGATCTTTTCCCTCTTCCGCTGAGATCAGTCCTGCTTCCATCTCAGGCTGCTCATCCGAGAGATCGATATAGACCCTGCCCAGATCTTTGGTGTATTCATAGGCCTGGACGAAAAGCGTATCGTGACGCCACTCCCCCTCTGACAGACGATCATGTGAGTGGCCATCGACGAAGAGGTCAATACCATCCACCTCTTCTGCCACTGGATATGAAGGATAGTCACCGGCAAAGCCGACATGGCCCAGAGCTACGACAAGATCCACTCCCTCATCCCGCAGATGATCGACATATTCTGAGGCCGCATCGACCATATCCGTAAACGCTATGCCCTCTATATTGTCCGGATGTGTGGTGTTATAGGTATCTGGGGTGGCCAGACCGAACACACCAACCTCAAAATCACCCATATCCTTTATTACATAGGGATCAAAGAGCAGCTCGCCATCCTTTTCCACATTGGCAGCCACCAGTTCAAATTCCATCATCTCTTCCAGCTCCAGAAGCCTCTCATAGCCAAAATTGAAATCATGGTTGCCGGGCACCATGATATCATATCCGGCTTCATTCATGAGTCCAACAGCGCTCTCCCCCTCCAGAAGATCGACTATAGGGCGGCCGTGAATGGTATCTCCGGCATCCATAACCAGCACATTTTCGTGCTGCTGACGGTGATCATCCATAAGCGCACCCAGATAAGGCATGCCCATCAGGTCATCATCTACATCGACCCTTCCGTGAATATCATTGGTATGAAGAACCACCAGCTCATCTGCCGCAGCCGCTGTCGAAAAAGCTGTCACCAGCAGAAATACCATCAGCGTTACTGCCAGAACTATATTTCTTAATTTGAGCATGAATTTATCCCCCTTTCGGTTTTATTTATCGGCTACATGAGCAGAGCAAGAAAAGAAAAGCCCACAAAGCCACTCATTATGATAACCAGCAAGAGAAATGAGAATAAACAAAGGGGGTTTCCCCCCTTTGTTTATATTTAATCAAACCTATATCAAGCTCAATGTAGTCATCAATGAATTGTTATTTTACTCTTCGTCCAGAAACCCTACACTCAGATCAAAGCTCATGATTGCATATCCGCCGTACTCACCGACATGCTGAATATGATCGGTGGGTTCGGGAGCATCTTCCATATATTCTACAGCATCAGGACTGGTTTCAAAAAGCACCATTCCTTCTGTCTCCACCGGAGTAAATGACCAGTTATGTGTCAGCTCGGGAATCTCACCATCTCTCTCATCCAGATAATCATAAGTGATGTCCACTACCCTTGTCTCATCTGTAGAATAAATTACCTCAGGTGGGAAGTGAGGGAGAACATCATTGTTTACTTTGAAGTCATTTGATGCTACCAGAACTTCCTGGTCCTCTTCTAAGGGTTCTCCGTCCAGCTCAACCCAGTCAACTCTTTCACCTGCTGGCTGAGTGACATCATATTGATATTCGATACCTTCGAAGTGATCATGCCAGTAGTTTACGTTATCCAGGTCAACCAGAAATTGATCTTCTTCTGAGTCGGGATCAATCTGATTCCACTCATCTTCTGCCACCCATTCCATCCATTCTATTAGCTCTGCACCTGTCAGCTTCTTGATATCGTATGTGTTATGGGTATACTCATAAAATGCCCCTTCATTCTCTGTGGTAATGGCATCCTCGATATAAGGATAGTCATCGGGCCCCTCTCGACCTCCATAATTAGGGAACATCGCTGCAATAACCGGAAGATCTTCATATTCTGTACCTTCCAGAGCTTCCTCTGCATACCACATTTGAGCTTTGTTTACCACCTGAACCTGTAAATTATCCTGCACGCGGCCGAAATAAGTTGTCAGCGTTGTGTCTATTTCTGCCAGCACCTCCTCAGCCAGCACCTCTCCATCATCAGCCAGAGCCTCAGCAGTTCCCAGAGTGAATGTTAGAGCAAGGCATAGAGCGGCGATCAAGAACTTTCTCACAATTAATTCCTCCTCATTAGGATTGTGTTATATTGTTCTAATATTGTCCTCCCGGCTTAAAATTGGTTGAAAAGCCGGGAGGAACAATAATTTTATCGTGGCTCCTAATCATGACTATTATTTTAACTATCTATCCAGATTAAAACTGTCCAGTTCTTCCATCTCTCCCTCCCAGTCCTCTTCGGGGAACAGATAAGGTGTGATTTCTATTTTGTCTTCCTCAGGTCTTAATGTGGCTTCAAAGAAGTTATATTTTCTGTCCGCTTGATCTAAAAACCAGTACTCCTCCGGATCTCTGGTATCTCTTAAAGGAGCTCCCCAGGCACCGTCACCGATGTACTTGACTGAGGATTCGCTATCAAGAGCTTCATAACGATCCTTGAATTCTTCCTCCCAGAAATCTTCGTAAAGAACGGAATCAGAAATTTCCTCATAGACCATCCAGTAATCCAGACCCCCCATCTCCTCTTCAATATCCCCTTCTTCTTGAATTAGATTGAGGGACATCAGATAGGGAAGCTCTTCCATACCCTCGACTATAGAATCAACACCCTCTACATCATCATAGTCACCGCCGGAAAGATCTCCAAGCTCGGGAAAAGACCAGGCGGTATAATCCTCCTCGGGATCAAAACCTTCAACGGCCCTCTCCATGCCATCTTCAATCCATTGATCCAGCTCCTCCCTGAACTCACTGACACCCCCGATTTCAGGAGTGACCTTATAGGTGTGGTCATGAGCTTCATGAACCAACTCCACATTATATTCTTCAAAGAGAGGCACCCAGTGATCCCTTATAGGCTGTACGGTATCATGGAAAAAACCTCTTCTGCTCGGCCAGGCCGGAACATGGTACTGGGCCACTACCCAGTCTTCCTGCAGATCAGGCAGCGTTTTTTCCAGCCAGTCCACCTGAGCACCAAGAACCGGAGTGGTGTGATTGGAATCAAGAGAAACAATTGTCAGGTCAGGACCGTATTCCAGGGCGAAGAATTTTTCATTTCCGGGCAAAAGGAAGGAATTATAATAATACTGAGCACCTTCCCAGTCTCCGTCATAACCTCCTACCACTTCGTGATTGCCAATAGCAGGTATCATAGGTATCATGCGCCCCTCATCAGTGACAGCTTTTTCTTCCCAGTCTTTAAACCATCTTATCCAGTTGCTGTCATAGTTGGGAGGGGTTTCCTGCATATCTCCAGTGAAAAGGATGAATTCAGGGTCCAGTTCAGCTGCCCTTTTGGTAAAATATCTTCTTTCCGGAACATTAGTTCGGGAATCACCACCGGCGATGAAATCAATCTCTCTGGACTCTGCCGGTGCAGTTCTGAATTTATACTCATCACTTGTTTCATCTCCACTCGCGACGTAAAATGTGTATTCGGTGTCAGGTTCTAAGTTTCTCAATTCGCCTCCATGCACCCAGTAATCAGTCTCTTCAAAAGTCCAGGTTCTGGCCTCCTGAAATTTGAAATCATCTGAAGATGGGTCTTCTTCTGAGGTGTAATATATATAAGACTCGTTCTTTTCTAAAGCCCTGGGCTCTTCTTCGGTGCGCCAGGTCATCGACATAGTTTCACTGGGATCATTCTGCCAGGTGAGAATCAATCCGGTCGGATCTGTGGGGCTGGCAAATTCATAATCATCCTGGCCCAGATCTTCAGCAAATAGACTCTGGCTCATGATGAACGTGGCAGCAAATAAAACTATGATCAACGATACAAAAATTTTTCTGCCAGGCCTGGATTTATTAAAAATGCTGAAATCCATTATAAGTTTTCCTCCTTTATAAATATTTACCTGTTTCAGGTAATTTTATGACATTTTTAAAGCACTGTCTTCAATTCTCCCGTGCATATAATTTGTGTGCAGAATAACCAGATTATCTCGCAGGTCTCCGTCGCCTGTTTTTACCTGCGGCCAATAAACGATAAAATTTAAATAAACCTGCTGCCATCAGTCCGGCAATGGGCTGTCTAGATCATATCAAAATCTTTTACTTTTCAATTTAAATTTATTATCACCCTCCCTTGAAATTTTAGGGTCTTCTGCCTTCTCTGCTATTTCTCTGGAGAAGAGATCTATATCCCTTCAAAATTCTGATTTTCATGTCTTTTTCATGGTTTTTACCTACTATTTATTTGCATTTTTAAGGGCTGATTTCCTTTGGTGATTTTAATGAAATATATGCTTTGAGTTTATGGAGTATGAATAAGGCACAGATATTCATCCACTTTCTCACTAAAAAAACCGGCCCTGGCGGGCCGGTTGACGGTGAGAGATCTGCCTGGTTTTACTGTAAGGCTTTATACGGCTATTCCTCTTCCTGGAAGTAGGGCTCACCGATTTTGGCCGGAGGTGTGGCCTT
>CAYXAK010000118.1:0-4636 GCA_964462585.1 uncultured Halanaerobiaceae bacterium | reverse complement strand
CGGATTAAATCACGATACCAGCTAAAGAGTTTTTGATCCTGTTTATCTTTATCCCAGATCATCGGGCGCCGGCAGTCGGGGTCATCACCGCCGGTCATCCCCACTTCATCGCCATAGTAGATCATGGGTGCGCCGGGATAGCACATTTGAAATGCAGCTGATAGCTTCTGCCTTTTCTTGTCCCCCTCACATACATGCAAAATCCTTTCCGTATCATGGCTTCCCAACAGGTTTAAGCTGGCCTGGAGGGCCGGGAGCTTATAGCTGGCCCTCATGCTGGATAGCCGGTCTTTAAAGGTTCGGGCATCGATCTTGCGGCGGCAGAAGAAATCAAGCACCGCTTCGGTGAAGAGATAGTTCATGGTCCCGTCGAACTGATCACCCTGCAGCCAGGGCGAGGCGTCTGTCCAGACCTCGCCGACTATTAAGGCTTCGGGTTTTATCTCCTTAACTGTCCGGCGGAATTCCCGCCAGAATGACTTTTCTACCTCATCGGCCACATCCAGGCGCCAGCCGTCTATATCCACCTCCTCCAGCCAGTAGCGGGCCACATCGAGAATATATTTTCTCACCTCCGGATTGGCAACTCTCAGTTTGGGCATGCTCCAGGTCCGGCCGGCAAATGATTCATAATTTGGTCCCAGGATCTCCCTCAGCCTGCTGTCATTATCCATAATATGCCGGAAGTTTTCCAGCTCCTCAGTTTCATAGTTTTTCAGCAGATATTCAGCTGTCTCCGCTGCCTTCTTTCGGCCGGCTGCAGCCGGCAAATCCAGCTGTGGCAGCAGTTCGTCTTCGATTTCCGAACGGTCGATCTCTCCCCGGCTTAAAAGCTTAAACAGCTTTTGCAGGAGATCGTAACCCAGATTCGGGTTTTTCTCCACGGGAAAATCATAGATATAGTACCAGTCCACATAGTCTGAATCCCTGCCCTTATCTTTTACATCCTGAAAGGCAAAGAACTTATCGCTGGTGTGGTTGAAGACTCCATCCAGTATAACCCTCATACCCCGCCTGTGAGCCTTTTCCACCAGCTCCCTGGCAGTCTCCAGGTCGCCAAAGTGAGGATCGACCTGTTTGTAATCGATTATATCGTATTTATGGTTGGATTCAGATTTGAAGATGGGTGTTAGATAGAGGGCATCGATACCGAGATCATCCAGGTAATCCAGCTTTTTTATGATGCCCGCAAGATCACCGCCGTAGAAGGAATCTCTATCCGGTATTCTCTCATCCCAGTTCTTTATCCCGGATGGATTGAGATTTTTGTCGCCGCTGCAGAAACGCTCGGGAAAGATCTGATAGAAGACAGCCTTCCTGGCCCAGGCGGGTGTCTGGAAATAATCTCCCTCACAGATATACTTATATTCAAAGCATTTTTTGGCTGCGGGAATTTCTCTTTGAAATCCATAGGCCGTGTAATATAGCCGCTCGTTGCCATCTTCGACCAGAAAAAAGTATCTGAACCTGGCAGTCCGATGTTCTATCTCACAGCGGTAATAATCAAAAAGTTCATCTGAGCTATATCTGATGAGCTTTTTCTCATAACGGGGAGAGGATTGATCCCAGTCTCTAAATCTGCCGTCAAAGATCACATGGACGCTCTCCAGATCGTTCTTTTTGGCCTTCAGCTGCAGATACAGTGTGTTCTCGCCTGATGGATAAGCATAGCTGTCATAGGGTCGGTGGTGAATAGCTTCCCTTAAAATGAATAATACCTCCCTGTGTAACTATTTATATTATCAGCCTAAGATTCATTCTAAGACTCATTGTCAGCATAGAACTATCCGTTCAGCATGCCCTGGATTATGGTGTCGGCCGCTTCTTCTTCATCCAGCCCCCGGGACATCAGAGTCTGCAGCTGGCCGCTGTCCACACTGCCTATTGCCGCTTCGTGGGTGACCTTGGCGCTGGGGTGCTGCACATCGACTATGGGAACAGCCCGGGCTGAGGCTTCGTTTTTGATGATCTCCGTGCATTCCACATGTCCTCTGGAGTCGGGAGCGGCTGCGTTCAATTCATTTAAGACTTCTCCGCGGGCCCTATCCTGCAGGGCCAGCCTGCTCTCCAGCAGCGCCCGTGCTCCACGTCCCGTTAGATCGGCCGCTTCCTTGATCCTGATTCTGTCGTCCTCTCTGCCCTGCATGCGGGCTACCATCTCCAGTGTGGCATATTCCTGCAGCTCCGAAGCATAGTCGAATTCCACGCTGCCGGCACGGCCTTTCTGCAGGTCAAAATAGGTTTTAAAGGTGCTGGCTTTCTCCAGGTTGATGCGCGAGCGGGCTTTTACCTCAACACCACCGCCCTCACCGTGAAAATGACTCTCCCGGTAGATAAACGAAGCGCCCTCTTTAACCAGGACACTGGCCTCCATCCTGTGCTCGACACTGATGGCGTTGGGGAAGACGCAGTCGGCCTTAACCTCCACCGAGGCCTTTTCTCCTATCTCCACATCCATATCTATGAACTGTTTTCCTTTCTCCGGCAGCACACCGAAACACATGTGCACCGGTTTTTCAATTATGGCTCCGGCCAGAACATTTATCCTGACGGCCACCATTCCGGGTTTCTGTTTTTCAATATCCACCTCCAGACCTTCCACGGTATTTGCTCCCATAACCCTGTCCCTTTCCAGGACCACATGGGCTATATCGCTGTCGGCAAAGACATCCTGGCCCCCGGCTTTTCTGTAAGCCTCGACCATCCTCTTATAATCTTCGATATCAGCTCACCTCCCTGTGCCTGGTGATATCCTCATCCTCACAGGGCAGACATTCATCCCTGAAATATCCGCTGATTTCCCGGGCATCACCTTCCTTAAAAAGCCGGCCCTGGCAGACAAGGGCGGCCCTGTCCGTCAGCTCCAGCATATCTTCGGAATGAGTTATGAGAATGACACCGGTGTCATTCTCCCTGAAACGGCTGATAACATCACCGATATTGTTTAAAGCAACCACATCAACTCCGGAATCCGGTTCATCCAGAATAACCACTTCGGGCTCCATCAGCAGGATAGAAGCCAGTTCAATTCTCTTTCTCTCCCCTCCGCTCAGGGTCTTATCGACCATGCGGTCCAGATATTTGTCGGGGACTATGGCAACCTCCTCCAGGGCCCACTCAAGCTCCTCCTCGGTGACCTCCCTGCCACGGCTCTTTCGTCCCAGCGATAAAAAACTTCTCACGCTGATACCTTCAAAACGCGCCGGTTCCTGCCAGGCCAGTGTCAGGCCCCTTCGGGCTCGCTGATCGGGCCTCAGATCGGTTATATCCTCTCCCTTCAATGTGATTTTGCCGCTGTCCGGCTCATAACCCTTAAGCCCCATCAGTGAATAGGCCAGAGTCGATTTGCCGCAGCCGTTAGGGCCAATCATCCCCAGAACTTCTCCTGCTTTTAGCTCGAAAGACAGCTCATGGAGTATAGAATTGCTGTCCAGTTCCAGGTTCAAATCTTTAACCACCAGTATATTTTGTTCCCGCACATTGTTCCCCTCCCCCTGATTTTACGTCGAGATTTCGACAAATATGAAAATAAAGATAAGCGCCGGCCTTAAGCCGGCGCAGTGTGATCACTATTTGCTTTCATAGACAACGACGGCAACATCACTATCTCGATTCCCGCCAAATTCCTGCTCCATTTCCTCCAGCTTTTTTTCCTCGTCCCGTGATAGTTCTGCCGGTGAAAATTCCTTCTCGCTTTCGTAGGCGATAAGGGCTATCTGATGGTCTGTATCCCGGGCCAGCTCCCTCTCCAGCTTTTTGAGTTTATCCATGTTCTCCTCGCTCAGATCGGCGATTCTGAAATCGACACTGCTCATGCTTAACACCCCCTGAGATTTAATACATCATTTTTTAATCCTGCACTTTAATAATTCTGCACCGGGGTGAATTATCCTTTTTTACAGGATGTCCTGATCCAGCCTGCGTGAATAGCCTTCAAAGCAGTCCAGACAGGTCTTTTTTCCCTCCTGGAGTCTGATAGCATATTCCGCCGCTCCCTCACCACACTGTTCGCATTCGATGGTATCGAATATCTCCGCCTGTGCTGGCGGAAGATAATGTGGTGTCTTTTCCACAAAAAGATCCTCCGGATCCATGCTCAATAATCTCCCGGTGATCTCCTCTCTTTCCCCGGGCAGGTCATCGGGCTTTTCCAGCACGAATCTGGCCTTCTGACCTGTATTTCTCTCAAAGAAAGAGAAGGCCTGTTTGGCTGTGGGACGATAGATGAGATTGCCTTTGCCCGCCGTACAGCCGGTGATCTGCTGAACAGCGTCGACGCCACAGGCATCGTTTTCATGGACACAGACAAGTTCCTCATCAGGGGAGAAATTTACATCGAACTTTCTCTGCATCAAACAGCTCACCTGAAAACCGATGGCCAGCCCCGGACAGGAATGGCCGTGAAAATCCATGCACTGCTGCCAGAGTTTTTCATCATAACCTCTCACTTTTTATAACCTCCCGGATCTGAAATATTTGCTCAACTAACCGGACACAACTTTTAACACGAAAATCTATATCGTGCTATCAGCTCACTTTATTATTTCTCTACATCCCTGAGAATTCCTGCTCAAATAGAGGATATATTTAACTTACCTGCAATTATATTATAAGTGCTATCATTTTTATAATATAA
>CAYXAK010000117.1:0-4676 GCA_964462585.1 uncultured Halanaerobiaceae bacterium | reverse complement strand
GCTTTAAGCTGTCGCAGCTTGCCCCCGGAAGCTGAGGCGGGCAGAAAGATCTCACAGTCCATTCCGGCAGCCGCCGCATAGGCTGCTATGGCAGCACCGGCATTGCCGGAAGAATCCTCTTTGATGTGTTTGACACCCAGTTTCTGGAGAATATCTATCATGAATCTGGCCCCTCTGTCCTTGAAGGAGCCTGTGGGCTGATGGTAATCCAGCTTGTAATATGCCTCCGGGCCCGCAGGCAAAAGAGGTGTCACAGATTCTCCCAGTGAGAGGGAGATATCATCTCTGAGCACCCCGACTGAATCGGCCCGCAGCTGAAAGGTGCCGCCACAGTGACAGCGGTGGCGGTCTGTGAGGGGGGAGTGCTCATCACCACAGCTGGAGCAGGTGAAACTGAAGCTCTTCTCGCTCACCGGTCTCATTCTACAAAGCTGCCCCGGATATTTATATCCTGGCCCAGAGGGCTGCCGGACAGAAATATGAAGCGGGCCTTCTGGCTGAGTGAGATAAGGCTGAGCCGGGCGCCGGAAGCCAGGAGATAGCCCTGGGCAGGTGTCAGCTTTTCATCTTCAACCTCTAACTCTCCCTCAAGCATATAGATTACAGCCTGACTGTCACTGTCGAGCTGGACATTATAGCTGGTGTTCTCCGTCATGCTCACATCCTGGAAGATGATCTCGGTCTGCAGCGGTAGCCTGGAGCCGGGTCCGGCCACGGTGCGAACACTCAGCTCGCCATCATCCTGTACCGGAATTTCCTCTGCCGGGAGCTTATGATACACAGGTTCTGAGTCTTTTTTATCCCGGGGCAGATTTATCCACAGCTGTATGCCGTGGCTGTGCCCTTCCTCTTCACCGGGAGCTTCGGAGTGTCTTATGCTCCTGCCGGCATTGAAATGCTGAAGTCCGCCGGCCTCTACCTTCGATTTATTGCCCAGATTATCCTCATGCACAAAGGAGCCTGAAAGCATATAGGTTATCGCTTCAAACCCCCGGTGTTCATGTTCATCGAACTGACTGGGAGCCTCCACCATAAACTCGTCCATGAGCACGAAGGGATCCAGATGGGAAAAATGACCGGTGGGAAAGAGCCTGTTAACCTCGGCTCCATCACCCTCCGGTTTATTCACCGCCACTATCTTCCTGTTCTCTGTTAGCATAGATCCGCTCCCTCCTTTCACCTATAATTATATCTGATCATATCAGGTTTTCCAACCACTTTCCTCCAAAAACACTGACAGGAGTGAAGACCGGAGATGGTGGTAGAGCTCAATTTTATATGTTATAATACAGACGAAATTGAGGTGGTAAGGGATGAAGAGATGGCGGGTTATCATAGATGAAACCCGGGATGGATATCAAAATATGGCCCTTGATGAGGCCATCATGACAGCTCACCGCCGCGGTGAGGTCCCTCCCACACTGAGGTTTTACCGCTGGCAGCCGCCTGCTCTATCTCTGGGCTATTTTCAGAACCTGAAAGAAGAGGTCGACTTCTCAGCCTGCAGGGATAAAGGCGTGGATGTGGTAAGGCGTCTCACCGGAGGCAGGGCGATACTGCACGATGATGAGCTCACCTACAGCCTCACCGTCAATGAATCTCTCGATATTCTGGCCGATTCGGTTGTGGAAAGCTATCATCAGATAAGCCGGGCACTTGTGGCCGGCCTGAAAAGACTGGATATACCGGTGGAACTAAAAGCCAGAGAGAAGGACAAAAAGGCCCCCAGGGGCAGATCCTCCGCCTGCTTTGATGCTCCTTCCTGGTATGAAGTTGTTGTCGATGGTAAAAAGCTGATCGGCAGCGCTCAGACCCGCAAAAAGGGGACCATTCTCCAGCACGGATCACTGCCCTTCAGCTCCGACAGCGATATGATCTTCAGCCTCTTCTCATTTGACAGTGAGAGGGAGAGGGAGAAGATGCGCAGATATTACTCACTTAAATCCACCACACTGGAGGAGAGTGCGGAGGAGAAGATCACCTGGCAGGAGCTCACAGAAGCGCTCAGCCGGGGAATAGCCGAAGTTTTTTCGGTCGAGCTGGAAATGGACGGTCTTACACCCCGGGAAAAAGAGCTGGCAGGTAGACTGAGGAAAGAAAAATACAGCAGTGAAGAGTGGAATGCAAAAAGATAAAGGAGGTCACATAAATTGAGCAGATCAAGGCTGCCCGAATGGCTGAGGGATAAAGATCCCCTCCAGCGGGAGATGATGAAGACCAGAAGAATGCTGAGAGGCCTGGAGCTCAATACGGTCTGTCAGAATGCCCGCTGTCCCAATATAGGTGAGTGCTATTCCCGGGATACCGCCACATTCATGATCCTGGGCAGCAGCTGCACGCGCAACTGCGCCTTCTGTGCCGTAACACACAGAGACCCGGAGGGAGTTGATCTGACCGAGCCCAACCGGATCGCTCAGGCCGTGATCAGGCTAAATCTTAAACATGTCGTCATAACCTCTGTGACCCGTGACGATCTCCCCCTGGGCGGAGCCAGACAGTTTGCCCGTGTCATCGCAGCGGTGCGTTCGGTCCAGCCTGAAGCCACAGTGGAGATACTCACACCCGATTTCCAGCTGGAGGAAGAGGCCATCGCAACCATCCTCGAGGCCGGACCGGAAGTCTTCAATCACAATATAGAGACCGTTCCCTCACTATATCCCACCGTGAGGCCTCAGGCCGATTATCAGCTCTCACTGGATCTCCTGCGTGAGATATCGAGCCGATCCGATGAAACAATTGTCAAATCCGGGCTTATGCTTGGACTGGGCGAAAGCAGAGAGGAGCTGAGAGAGGTATGGGAGGATCTGTTAGCTGCCGGCTGTCAAATTCTGACCATGGGCCAGTACCTGCAGCCCACACATAACAACCTGGAGGTCGAGGAATATATACATCCCGACACATTTGAAAGCCTTAAAGGGGAAGCAGAGGAGCTGGGTTTTGACCGGGTTGTGGCCGGACCGCATGTCAGAAGCTCCTATCTGGCCGAAGAGAGCAGCGGTGAGCTGATATAAAAAAGGCTGCCCTGAAGGCAGCCTTTTATTATGCACTCGATCTGTTTTAATATCCACCTGTTCTGTTTTAAACTGTGAGATCACCCTGATATTTCAGCCCCGTTAGCTGCGGAAGAGATCGAGAAATCTATCCTCATACTGTCTGTAAACTCCCCAGCGGTCGAGCTCACGTTTGAGCACCGAGGGTGATGTATCACCGGCTCTCACCTCATCAAACAGTTTCTCAATTTCATCCCGGGCGGCGATGGGCAGGCCTTCCAAAGTCCTTGTGACCTGTGGATGTCCTTTCTCACCCCTGGTCAGATAGCCCCGGGATTCCATTTCAGGCATCTGATTCTCCTGGGCGCTCTCCATGACATATTCCTGCACAAATTTCATGAGAGATACATCCCACATCTCCTCCAGACCGCTGATTATGGCGGTGAGAAAATCGTCGGCTTCACTCTGTTCTGCTTCCAGACGCTCTGCAGTCTCACCTATGGTGTGAGGCATCGTTCTCACCTCGTCGACCTGCTGGGAATAATTCATCTTATAGAATATGCTGGCAAGATCGGGATTTTCACCGGCCAGCATCTCCAGGGCCTGTCGGGCTTCATCGCTGAAGCCCTCGGCCTGCAGCAGATAACCGGGTGTGATGAGACGGGGCTTTTCCCAGGTTATCCAGCCCTCTCTTATCCTGGTCTCAGGACCCTCCTCAGGATATATCTCCAGATAAGCCGGTTCGGTCAGGACATAATAGTGCAATCTTGTCTTCTCCGAGGTTGAGAGAAACTTACTGGGAAAATGATGTATCTCCGTGGCCTCTATTGCTTCCTGTATTTTTTCCTGTTCTGCCATGCTAATCTCCCCCTTTCGGGACATAATACCCATTGATATCTATATTTACTGTTCCTGCGAGTTATCACTTTTGACCTCTTCCTCCATAACTCCCTCAACTTTATCGCTGAGCAGTGAGACAAAACTCTCTATTTCCTCCCGGCTGGAACCGGTCTTCTCCATGGCTTCCTGCCGATTCAGGACCAGGCTGGCCAGAGGTTCCCTGCCGGCCAGATCTTCCATGCTGAGCAGTGTTCTCTCAGCGCTTGTACCACCTCTGGTTATGAAAAATGCCACCTCCGGCAGAACTTCAGCATTGCCCAAGAGAAATGTCCTCACCGCCGGGGTGAGCCTGCCGGCCCACATGGGAGTGCCTATTATGATCAGATCATACTCCTCCAGCCTGTGGTCAAAATCGTTGATGACCGTCACGTTGGAGGTCAGGGCATCGAACCCGCTGCGCAGAAAGCCCAGTATCCCCGAACGATCTCTATTATCCTCAAGTGAGAGCTCATCGGCATTGAGGCGCACTGCTATATCCCGGGCCACCTTCTCTGTGGCTCCGCTGCGGGAATAATATACTATAAGTGTCTCCATGGAATTTACCTCCCGGTCTGGCATAGGAGAAATGATCGCTGTCTCCACTCATTATTCTAATTATAGAGGCTAAAGGGCTAAAAAGCAAACGCCTTTAGCCGGATGGATTTAAGAGCTCCAGAAGCCGGCCGTGGACACCCGGGGCGGCTGCCGCTACCTCCCGGCCCGAACTGCTGATCTCCCGGCCGGAAAAGTCCGTGACGAGACCACCTGCCTCCTTGACTATAAGGGCCCCGGCTGCTATATCCCAGG
>CAYXAK010000116.1:1400-4680 GCA_964462585.1 uncultured Halanaerobiaceae bacterium | reverse complement strand
AAGGCTATCCTGTCGGGATGATTTCCATCCGAGGGCTTCAGTATCTCGCCCTGGAAGGGACCGGAGGCACTGAGCATTCGTTCGTATTCCATGCTGGTGATGACATTGTCATATTCCTCATAGCCCAGCTCATTTCTCTCTCCATCGGCAAAGGCATCACTGCCGGGATTGAAAAGGACCGAGCCCACCTCATATTTCATCTCAAGGTCCTCACTTTCATGATCTATACAGTCAGGCTCACAGCTTTTTACACACTCCAGACACTCGGAGCAGAGGGCACAGTCCAGACATCTCTCAGCTTCCTCTACAGCCTGCTCTATGGTATAGCCTCTGCTGACCTCATTAAAATCTTTGATGCGATCTTCCGGCCTGCGGGCCTCCAGGCCAATCCGCCTTTCAGTCTCGACGGCAGTCTCCGGTGGACCGATATCATCGCTCTCATCCTCTTCCCTGACTGCCGCGGGGTCCTCACCCTGAAAAAAGAGCTTAATAGATTCAGCGGCACCGCGGCCTCCGGCTATGGCCTCCACCACAGTGGCCGGTCCTGTCACACAGTCACCGGCGGCGAAGACATTGTCTTCAACCAGATAGGAATCGCCGGCCACCTCCACATCTCCCCATTCATCCCGGGGAAGATCACCGGGTGTGATGGTGTTCTGGCCGATACCGGCTATGACCGTATCAGCTTCGACCTCAAATTCGCTGCCTTCGATGGGAATGGGGCGCCTTCTTCCTGTTTCATCAGGTTCACCCAGCTCCATCTTTATGCATTCCAGCACAAGTCTGCCGTCATCCTTTTCCCGCAGACTTATAGGCTGACTTAAAAACTCAAAGCTGCAGCCTTCCTCCCGGGCCCTGTCTATCTCGATCTGCTCTGCCGGCATCTGCTCTTCTGTGCGCCGGTAATAGCAGTGCACTTCCTCATCGGTGAGCCTTAAAGCCGAGCGGACGCAGTCCATGGCCGTGTTGCCACCGCCCACCACGATGGTCTCACCTGGATCCTCCATCTCGTAATCCCTGTCCGCCAGCTCCTCCAGAAAATCGATTCCTCCCAGGGCGAGCTCCTCGCCCTCGGTTCTCATCGAGGCCGGCTGCCAGCAGCCAACCGCTACAATCACAGCCTCATATTCCTCTTTGAGCTCAGCCAGAGATATATCCTCACCCAGCTCCTGGCCGCAGTTTATCTCTATGCCATCGATCTCATAGAATTTCTCCAGTTCAGCCTCCAGAATATCACCGGGCAGACGATAATCGGGAATGCCGTAGCGCAGCATTCCACCAGGCTTTTCCCGCTTTTCAAAAACGTCAGCGGCTATTCCCTCCTGTCTCAGAAAATAGGCCGCCGAAAGCCCGGCGGGACCGGCTCCAATCACGGCCACTCTGCTCTCATTCAGCTCGGGCAGGTCCAGTTTTTCCAGCACATCATCACTGCGTCCGTGATCGGCAGCGGCTCTTTTCAAAGCTGCTACGGAGACCGGATCGTCAAACTGCTCCCGGTTGCACATATCCTCACAGGGATGATGGCAGACGCGGCCGCAGATGCCCGGGAAGGGAATGTCCCTCCTGATCACATCCAGCGCCGCCTCAAACTCGCCCTGTGAGACCAGGGCGGTATAACCCTGGACATTGCAGCCGGCCGGACAGCCCTCCCGGCAGGGCGGTCTGCCCTTTTTGTCGATGCTGTAGGCATTGGGTATGGCCTGGGGATAGAGCTTATAGATGGCCTTTTTGTCGGCAAAGCCCTCATTGAATTCATCGCTGAGATCCACAGGGCAGACCTCGGCACAATCCCCGCAGCCTGTACACTCATCGACATCGACATAACGGGCCTCCTGGTGGAGTGTCACCTCAAAATTGCCCGCTTCACCCTCGATATTCTCCACCTCAGCCCCGGTGATGATATCTATATTGAGATGCCGGCCGCAGTCAACCAGTTTGGGTGATAATATGCACATCGAACAGTCATTGGTGGGAAAGGTCTTATCGAGGCGGGCCATGCGTCCCCCGATGGCAGCGTCCTTTTCCACCAGATACACCTTATAACCGGATTCAGCCAGATCCAGTGAGGACTGGATGCCGGCTATACCGCCGCCCACAACCATGACGGCTCCAGTCATCTCCTCTCTGCCAGTTACCTCTCTCTCATCCAATTAAGATCACCTCGTTTGCAGGCTTTAATCCAGCATTTCATCTATCATGGACAGCATCTGGTCCTGTTCCGTGTTGCGCTGCTGTGTGGCTCCATTGGGACAGGCTGTCACACAGGCTCCACATCCCTCACAGAGCACCTCCTGCACTTCAGCCACCTTTTTCTTCTCATTGATCTCCCGGGCATCGTAAACACAGGCCTCCACACACTGTCCGCAGGCCGTGCAGATATCCTCCTCCACATAGACGACCGTGGGGGAGTGGGATATCTCATCACCGGAGAACAGCGATTTGACCTTGCTGGCAGCAAAACCGGCCTGGCTCACGGTATCGGGAATATCCTTGGGGGCCTGGGCCATCCCGGCCATGAAGATACCCCGGGTCAAGCTCTCCACCGGTTTAAGCTTGGGATGAGCCTCATTGAGAAAGCCGTGCTCATCGGTGCCCACCTTGAGCTTCTGGGCCAGCTCCCTCACACCCGTATTGGGCACAATGGCACTGGCCAGCACAACCATATCAGCATCTATCTCGATATTCTCATCGCTGAGTGTATCGACACCCTTGACCCTCACCTTATCTCCTTCTCTGTACAGGCGTGAGATCCGGCCCCGAAAATACTTTGTTCCTTCCTGTCTTCTGCCCTCCTGGATAAATTCTTCATAACCCTTGCCTCCGGCCCTGATATCCATATAGAAGATATAGGCCTGGCCGGACTCGACCTTATGCTTGTATAACTTGGCATGTTTGGCGGTATAC
The DNA here is from genome assembly GCA_964462585.1 of uncultured Halanaerobiaceae bacterium. Taxonomy (GTDB): domain Bacteria; phylum Bacillota; class Halanaerobiia; order Halanaerobiales; family Halarsenatibacteraceae; genus Halarsenatibacter. The sequence continues at coordinate 1,776 of CAYXAK010000116.1, read as the reverse complement.
ATACAGCAGATGCGGGAGCAGTAGGGATAGCCCTTCTCCTCATCGCGGGAACCCACACACTGGATGAATACTACCTCCTCCGGCTCTCTGCCATCAGAGGGCCTTCTGATCTCGCCTCCTGTGGGACCTGAAGCTGAGAGCAGCCTCTCAAACTGCAGCCCATCGATGACATCGGGGATCTGGCCATAGCCGTACTCGGCTATCTTATCCTGACCTAAAATTTCATAGCCTGTGGCCATTACGACCGCCCCGATCTCCTCCTCCACTAAATCCGGCTCATCGGCAAAATCTATGGCATCAGCGGGACAGATCTGCTGGCATATACCGCATTTTTCCTCCTGGAGATAGCGGCAGCCCTCAGCATTAATCGTGGGCA
>CAYXAK010000116.1:0-1300 GCA_964462585.1 uncultured Halanaerobiaceae bacterium | reverse complement strand
CTCGCTGTTAACCCTGAGTTCTATATTGGGATGGCGGTTTACCTGAGCGGTCTTGGGGGTCAGGATGCACTGAGAACAGTCCAGTGTGGGAAAAGTCTCCGAGAGCTGGGCCATATGGCCTCCAATATAGGAATTCCTCTCCACCAGAACGACCTCATGGCCGCTCTCGGCCACCTCCAGGGCGGTCTGAATGCCGCTGATACCGGCACCTATCACCATAACTCTCTTATTTAATGAAGCCTTAATCTCCTCCAAATCTCTATCACCTCTCGCTTTGGCAACCATTGATTTGACGATATCCAGAGCCTTATCAGTGGCTCTCTCACCGTCAGCATGAACCCAGCTGCACTGCTCTCTGATGTTGGCAATCTCACACTGATAGGGGTTCATCCCGGCAGTGCCGACGAGCTGCCGGAAGGTCTCTTCATGCATGCTGGGCGAGCAGGCGGCGACCACTGCCGCATCCAGCTCCTGCTCCACTATGGCCTCATAGATCATCTCCTGTCCGGGTTCAGAGCACATATAGGGGTAGTTCTCGGCCACCACAACTTCCTCTCTCTTCCCTATCTCCTCCACCAGCCGGTCGATGTCGACGGTTCCGGCAATATTCTCACCACATCCGCATACAAATACTCCGATTCTCTTCATATCACTTCACCTGGAGGTCCAGGCCTGCCAGCTCATCGGTTAGGCCGAAGGCATATTCCATCAGCTCGGTAAAATAGACGATGGGAATATCGGCAAAACCCGGCTCCTTCTCCAGTATATTCTTCTGGCTCTCCTCGAGATTGTACTGACAGAGCGGACAGCTGACAGCTATCAGATCCGCTCCCCTGCTGACCGCGGAGCTCACCACTGCCCTCACCGCGGATTCCGGCGGCCTCTCCAGATGAACTGTGGCATAGGCTCCACAGCACTCACAGCGGTTGGGAAATTTCACCGCTTCACAGCCCAGGCTGGAGATCAGCTCTTCAAAGAGCGAGGGGTCCTCGGGATCATCAAACTGCAGTTCTTCTTCCGGCCTCAGCAGCAGACAGCCGTAATATGAGGCAACTTTCAGCTCATTTAGATCCCTTTTGGCCGCCTCCTCCAGGCGATCAAAGCCTATCTCATCCCTGAGAACCTCTATCAGATGAACTACCTCCACACCCTTATTGTATTCATCCTCACGATTATAGCTGTTCAGCCTCTCCAGTTTCTCCTCATCATTTTTGACGGTGTGATCGGCCCTTTTGTGCACATTATAGCAGGCCGAACAGAGAGTCACCATCTTATCGCCCATCTCCTCCGCTCTCACCAG
>CAYXAK010000115.1:0-4704 GCA_964462585.1 uncultured Halanaerobiaceae bacterium | reverse complement strand
CCGATTACGGCCTCTATGCACTCTTCCACTCCACCCAGCAGGCTCCCCATGGTAACGATTACTCCTATCTGGGCAATGAGAGAGTGGATGAGCTTCTTGATCAGGCCCGTATCAATCCGGATACTGATGACAGGGAAGAAATGTATGCAGAAGCTATAGAAATAATCTGGGAGGAGGCTCCCTGGATCTTCCTGCACAGCCTGGTACAGATAAATGCAGAAAGAGAGGGCGTCGAGGGGCTTATCCATCATCCCCGTGAATATATCTCGGCGGAAGAGGCCTATATAGTTGAGGATGAAGATTAAACAGAGAGCAGCTGAGAAAATCTGATCTAAATTACAGCAGAGATAGGGGCCCAAAATCTGCCGGGCCCCTTGATTTTTTAATTTAAATGTACGGGAGGTATATGAGTTGTCAGTATATATACTGCGCAGACTGCTATTATTAATACCGGTTTTGCTGGGAGTTTCCATGATAGTGTTCGGCATGGTGAGGATGCTCCCAGGTGATCCAGCTGTTGCTATTGCCGGAGTTCATGCCACACCTGAATACGTCCAGCATGTTAGATCACAGATGGGACTGGATGAACCCCTGCCCGTTCAGTACGGAATTTTTATGCGTGATCTCATGCGCGGGGATTTAGGGCGTTCGACGCGCACCAGACAGCCGGTGCTGACGGAGATATGGCCCCGTTTTATCAACACAATGCAGCTGACCGCCATCGCTCTGGCGATTGCCACAGTGGTGGGCATTACCGCGGGGGTGATATCGGCAACCAGGCCTTATTCTATATATGACCAGGCCAGCATGGTGCTCTCTCTTTTCGGGGTCTCCGCCCCGGTCTTCTGGCTGGGGCTGATACTGATGCTGATATTTGCCGTAAACCTGGGCTGGCTTCCTTCCTCGGGCACGGGCACTGTCTGGCATTTTATTCTACCCTCGGTGACACTTGCCGCCCAGTCTACCGCTCTGGTGGCTCGAATGACGCGCTCCAGCATGCTCGAGGTGCTGGGCAAGGACTACATCGTCACCGCCCGCTCCAAAGGGCTGACGGAGAGGGTAATAAATATAAAGCATGCTCTGCGCAATGCTCTTATCTCCATAGTGACCATACTGGGACTTAGATTTGGCATTCTTCTGGGCGGGGCCGTGCTGACTGAGACCGTTTTCTCCTGGCCCGGTGTGGGCAGGCTCATGGTTGATTCCATACTGGCCCGCGATTATCCGGTTGTGCAGGGTTCGGTGCTGATGCTGGCCATGCTCTTCGTGCTGATCAATCTTTTTGTGGATATACTCTATGCTTTTCTAGACCCCCAGATACAGTATGAGTGAGGGATTAATATGGAAATGATAACCAGATTTATTAAAAGCGACGCATTCAAGAGGCTGAAGAGAAACAGGGTGGCGATGATCGGTATGATAGTCCTTATAATATTATTCGGAGTAGCTATATTCGCTCCCTATATTGCCCCACATGATCCCTACAGCCAGGATTTTTTCCAGACACTGCAGTCTCCTTCCTGGGAATATCCCTTTGGCACCGATGATCTGGGCAGATGCATCTTCAGCCGTATTCTGCATGGAGCCCGCTATTCGGTATCTATAGGTTTCATATCCGTATCGATAGGTCTGGCTGTGGGAGTACCTGTAGGGGCTTTATCGGGTTATTTTGGCGGTAAGCTGGATCTCATAGTTCAGCGATTTGTCGATATCATGATGGCCTTTCCCGGCATGCTTTTAGCAATTATAATAGTTTCAGTCATGGGAGTGGGTCTGGTCAACGCCATGATAGCCGTGGGAATAGTCAATATTCCCCAGTATATCAGGTTGATACGCGGTGATGTGATGACGGTGAAAAATGAAGAACATGTGGAGGCAGCCCGGGCCATCGGGCGCGGTGACGGCATGATCATCTTAAAACACGTTCTGCCTCACTGTCTTGCTCCCATCATAGTCTTCTCCTCTCTGCAGATAGCCACAGCTATTCTGTGGGCGGCGGGACTGGGTTTTCTGGGACTGGGAGCTCAGGCTCCCACACCTGAATGGGGAGCAATGCTCAGCCAGGGCAGGGGCTATATAAGGACGGCACACCATGCCACCACATTCCCCGGACTGGCTATAATGATTGCCGTCATGGGCTTTAACCTCTTCGGTGATGGTCTGCGGGATGCACTTGATCCCAGAATGCGCCACGATAACGCTTAGTGAAATTTTTCTCGGATTATAAAAATAAGCAGGAGAATCCTCGGTGAGATAGAATATAGATATTGAAACCCTGGATATTGAGACCCTGCCTGTATGAAAAGCTGGTTAATTTCATTCCTGGGTTATACCCGGGGTTTTTTTTGCCTTGAGCAGCAATATTTTAATCAATATACTAAAAAGGAGTGGTTTTATGCAATTTTCTGATCTCACCGTGGGAGTTCCCCGTGAAATAATGGAAGGGGAGAGGCGTGTGGCCGTCACCCCCTCTACCGCGGAGAAGATGATCGACAGCGGTGCCCGGGTTCTGGTCGAAACAGGCGCGGGAGAAAGAGCATTTTTTTCAGATGAGGAATATCAAGATGCCGGTGCAGAGATAGTCGATGATGCAGAAAGGGTTTATGGCGAGGTCGATATTCTCCTCAAGGTCAAGGAGCCCAAATTCAACGAAGAAATCGGCAAACACGAGGCCGATATGCTCTCCCCTGACAGCATTCTCATCTCCTTTATTCATCCTGCCAACCCCAGCAATCACGAGATGGTGGAGAAGCTGGCCGGTAATGAGGTCACCAGCTTCACCCTCGACGGCATCCCCCGCATCTCCAGGGCGCAGTCGATGGATGCTCTGACCTCGATGAGCACCGTGGCCGGCTATCGTTCCGTGATAACTGCGGCCAATCACCTCAGGAAATTTGTGCCCATGATCCCCACAGCTACCGGCACTATGGGCCCTGCCGATGTTCTGGTGGTGGGCTCCGGTGTGGCCGGTCTGCAGGCTATCGGTACAGCCAAGAGACTGGGAGCAAGCGTAAGCAGCATAGATATCAGACCCGATGCCAATGAACAGGCTCAGAGTCTGGGAGCCAATGTTATAGATTTTGATCTGCCCTCCGAGCTGGCCGTGACCGAAGAGGGTTATGCTCAGCGTCTGCCCGATGAGTGGTATGAAAAAGAAAGAGAAGCTTTACGACCCCACGTAGAAGAGAGCGATGTGGTCATACTGGCCGCCCTGATAATGGGCGAGGAAGCACCCGTGCTTGTAACTGAAGATATGGTTGAGGATATGGCTGATGGCTCTGTGATAGTCGATATAGCTATCGACCAGGGCGGCAACTGTGAGGTGAGCAGCCCGGGTGAGGAGATCTATCACGATAATGTCATGGTCAGTGCCATACTGAATATGCCCGCCAGCCTGCCCATAGATTCAACCAGCATGCTGGCCCAGAATATAAACAGATTTCTCACCTATCTGCTGGAAGAGGGTGGCCTGGAAATTGACAGAGAAGATGAGATCGTCACGGGCACACTCGTCACCGATGGCGGAGAAATTGTGCATGAGGGTACACTTAAGGCCATGGGCCGCAGCTAACACAACCACCATTTACAGGAGGTAACATTTAGATGACGGGTATTACCTTTGTCTTTCTGATCATATCGATCATACTAGGTTACAGAATAATATCCGAGGTACCCTCGCTTCTCCATACACCTCTCATGTCCGGCATGAATGCTCTTTCAGGTATCACAGTTTTAGGGGCTCTGACAGTCTATGCCACCGCCCCCTCAGAATATATGCCCCTGGCCTATGCCGCTCTCATATTTGCCATGCTCAATGTATCGGGCGGCTTCTGGGTTACCGGACGTATGTTCAAGATGTTTGTGGAGCGAGAGGGAGTCAAAGAGGATGAGATGACATGGCAGGAGAAATAATCTTTTTTGCCATAATAATTGTCGGATTTCTGATAGGATTGAGGCTGCAGCAGTCCCCGGAAACTGCAGTATGGGGAAACAGACTGGCCGCGCTCTCCATGGCAGCGGCGATAGTGTTCACAACATATCTTGTGGGCATCTTCGATGATCCGATCATATGGATCATATTGATAGGAACCTCACTTGTGGGCATATTTGCTGCCAGCAGGGTTCGCATGATCCAGATGCCCCAGACTGTGGCCCTTCTCAATGGATTTGGGGGTGTGGCTTCGGCTTTTGTGGCCGGAACCTCCGCCCTCTATGATATCCAGTTAGCATTTGCCTGGTTCACAGCCGGTCTGGCCCTGGCAGTGGGCACCTTCACTTTCAGCGGCAGTGTGGTGGCAGCTTTGAAGCTGCAGGATATGATAACCCAGAAATCAGTCAGGGTTAAGGGTCAGAGAATATATCAGATGCTTCTTCTGGCCCTGATGGCGGCACTGATAGTGCTGCTGACAGCAACAGGGGCAAACTATCTGGCCCTGGCCGCTCCCATCATAGTATTGGCCGCAGTTGTCTACGGAATAATGGTCTCCATGCGTGTGGGCGGTGCTGATATGCCTGTTATAATTTCCCTTCTCAACTCATTTTCCGGTATTGCCGCCTCAATATCGGGATTTGCTGTAGATAATGTTCTTCTGGTCAGCGCCGGGGCCATAGTCGGTGTCACCGGTCTCATACTGACCCGCATTATGTGTGTGGCCATGAATAGAAGCCTTATGACTGTGCTCAGGGGAATATCCCCTGAAGATC